>JADJRJ010000001.1 GCA_016712265.1 Gemmatimonadota bacterium
GTGTTCCCCGCGTCGTAAGCATACTGCGTCCACGTCGGCGTTGACCCGCGTTCGCGACCTGCTTCTCTCGGTTAGTAGGTGGATGACGACAGGGTTAGACTGCACAGAACGTTGCAGGCCAAGCGCTCGCGCGCGTCGGCAATAACACTCCAAACGTCGAGCACAGCCGCGTGTTGCGGTAGTGGAGGTTGCGGCGCGCACACGAAGGCCTTCACACCCTCCCGGAGTGCGCCCGCTGTCAACCGTCACGTCATCCGCGCTTAGGGCGAGGCGTCACCCGGGCGGGCGCAGCCCTGCTTGCCGCTGGCCACCACGCACACGGCGAGCCCGCGCAGGTCGTCGTGGACATCGAGTCACGCCCAATGGGCTTAGTGACGCGGTGCCTCGCCTGGAATTCAGTGGCGGCACCGCTTCAGCTTCCTCTCCGGAATCTACGGCACCATTGGGGGCCCCGATGCACGCGTAACGTTCAGTTGCGGTGGCTCAGGGATCACCAACGACGTGCCCAGGGCAGGTCTTCGTTCCGCCGGCCGATGCACAGGACCCCCTCGGGGCCGTCAACGTGACGCTGGTGGCGACCATGGGGCTGGCACGGGCAGGCATGAGACGGTGACGCTGACCGCCTTCCATGAAGCAAAGCGTGGGGGCGGATCAACGTATGCGGACACGGCCGCTGGTGTGGTGGGATCTCACGGCAGAAAACCGGGGTCGCGACCCTGAAGTTGGCTCACCGACCGCGTTCACCACGGCGCGCGGCGCACCTGCCAACGCGGTGCTGACCCTCACCAATAGTGGCGAACTGCCAACCGCGTTCTCCTTCGACGACGTCGCCGGGTGCTCGGGAGTTCTTTCCCTTCCAGCAGAACCCCATCCACGACGGGTGTGCTCCGGTCAACGGAAGTAGTAACGTCACCTACCCTGGACGGCAGCGGCTGCCGGCTGGTCACCCTGCAGGCCGTCGCTAGGCATGGGGCCCGGCTGGTCGCTCTCGCAGCTGCCTGATGATCACGATTGTGGATGCGTCGGCGACGGCGAATCCAACCGGACTGGCGCTGCCACAGGGGTGCGGCCGGACACGCTTATACCGGCTTCACGGTCACCAACGCGGCCTGGGGGCCACCGGCGACCTACCAGCTTACCCTGGTATCCACAGGAGGCGTGGGTGCCCCGCTTCAGCGGAGAACGCCTCGTCCAACACGCATCGGTGTCCTCGGTCCGGCAACGCCCGCGACCTCGCCCACCGGCTTCTGGACGCACCCCATCGGGACCGGCAGTGTGCGGCTCGATGTGTCGTTCAACGGGACGCTGCTTTCCTCGGCCACTCTCGCCGTAGCGGCCATCACGGGCAACATCGGCTAGGTGCGGCGACAACCAGCGCGACGCTTGGCAACATCGGCGTGACCTACACCGGATTCTCAATTGTCGGTACACCAAATGTCGCCTTCACCGGGCAGAGGTGAACGGGACGTGCGCAGGGTCAACAACTGTCGCGGTTTTAGCAATGGAGCGAGCTCGATGGTCGTGAACTCGGGCAGCACCCGGCACGGTGGCTTTGCCTGTGGTGTACGACGCGCCGACGGTCGGGGCAGGCTCGTTCCCGCTGCGCCTGGGACGCCGCCGCACCCTGTCGACGCCACCCTGGCGATGGCATCCAATACGAGCAGTATCGATTACCGGACCTGCGTCAGATGTACTGGTCGTTGCCAACCAACCATCGCAATCCATAGCTGCGCCTTTCAGGTGACCAACGTGGCGGCCCCGTGGCCAACGTTACCTTCTCGCACAATTGCGGCGCCCTGCCCTCGCCGGTGGCGGCGTTGACCTGCACGCTATCGCCGGCAGCCGTGACGAGCCTCGCGACCGGGTCCACAGCCGAGCGTTGACGTACACCAGCGGCGCTCCACTGGGCAGCAGCACGGTTGTCGTGACCCGCGACCGCAGGAACGGCGCTGGCGACGGGGTCTGTCGTATCAGGGTTCCCAGCGCGACTGTCACGGCTCCGGGCCCAGTCACGGCGACCATGGGCACTGCGGCGCTTCCTCGATTTCAACTCCTCAACAATGGCCCCGGAGCGATCACCTATTACGGCACGCGGTAAGCTTGCAGCGCCATCCTCGCACCGGGTGCGGGTACAACGGCCAGGAGTCCGGTTGGCACAACAGGGCCGGTCAAGTGCCGCACCAGCCACTTTCCACGCCGACCGCCCTCGGCAGCGGATCCGTGACGCTCGAGGTTCGACTCAACTCCGCGACCAAGCCAGTCGTCGCCACCGGCGTGGCCAACGTGACAGCAGTCCGCACTGGCTGGCTTGACCGATGACGACGATGGTACCGACTGCGGATTCGCTGCCATACCGGGATCAATGCCTCTCGCTCTCGCTCGGGTCGTCGGCAGTCGGAATGCGGGGACCTGCAGATCGTGCACCCGTGTTGCCTTCGGTGCAGGCGCTCAACGTCACCCCGGACACCGACCCCGACGTACAACAGCAACCACGCCCGGCCCTATCCCGTCGTGCCGGCGAACCTCACGCTACAGTCTGGGCAGCGATTCCGACGCCTGTGAGAGCGCCGTGCTCAAGGTCCAGAGTTCCGCGCGCCTCAGCGTCTTGGCCCGGCTCGCAGTGGTCCGCAGGCAGTACCCGTCGAGTGGCCCTCGGCTTCAACGCAGATTCCGCTGGCTTGGCCACTGGTGTGTATCCGTATGTGCTCGAGGTGACGACCAGCTGGGGCGCGCAGTCGGCGCTCACGACGGGCACCGGTAGCCTCATCGTCGTCAATCGGACGACAAGTACCTTTGGTGCCGGGTGGTGGCTCAGCGGCCTCGAAAAGCCTCGACCTGAGCACCCCCAATAGCCTCACGTGGATTGGTGGGGACGGGGGAGTGCGCCGGTATGCGCTCCGGGCTGGCACCACCGCGCCCAATCGGGTGTGGGGGGCACCCTCCATGACCTACCCGGACACGATCCGCGAAGTGGGATCAGAGTTCGTGCGACAACTCCCGGACTCCGTGTGGGTAGTGTTCAATGCGGCAAGGACGGCACGTGCGGACCCGCAACCGGCAAGGTCACGTCACGACCTTCGCCTACTCCGGCGGAGGGCGGCTGCTCTCGATCACCCTTCCGCCAACGACGTCGCCGACGGTCTACACCTTCGGCTACACCCCCGAGCCAGCTCGCCTCGGTCAGCGTCCCTGAAACTCTGGAACGCGCACGGTCACGGTCACCTACGACGCGCCAACCAGGCGCATCATGGCGATTCAAGACCCTGGGACGCCGGTGAGGTTCGTGAGCTTTGGCTATGGATCGGACCATCGCATCCTCACGCGCACCAACGGGCGCGGCGCGGTGACGACGTTCGCCTACGATGTAGCAAGCCGGGTCCAGAGCGCGTCGCTTGCCATGATGCCTGGCGCGATCACGCGCAGTATGACGAACGCCCAGGCGTTTGGGCTCGCGGCTGCGGTGGACACCGCGACGGTGAAGACCACCATCACGGGACCGGGAAGCGGGCAAGTCACGCAGTTTCGCATGAACAGGTACGGCGCGCCCACGAGCATTCTGGACGCGGCGGGACGGTCCACTCTCCTGACCCGGGGAGGCGGAATGCCCGGATTGGCGACCTACACCTCAAACCCTGCGGGCCACGCCGTGACGGCGACCTATGACGCCCAGGGGCGCATCTGTCGCAGACGGCTCCGGCACCAAGCGGCGTCAGCGGAACGACCAGCGTCACCTGGGGCCAGTGGGATCAGGTGACCCGGATTACCAACCCCTCAGGCGACTACACAGAGTTTGGCATCAGCACGACCAATGGCAATCGCCTGTGGCAGCAAGACAACCGAGGTCTCCCGAGCCGCACGACCTTCAGCTACAACGGCAACAATCAGGTGGAGGTGGTCGTCGCGCCCGACGGCAGCGATGAAGGATACTTCTACGATGCCAAGGGGAATCTGAACCGGTATGACAACCAACTCGACCAGACCACGCTGTACACCAACAACGCCAACACCGGGCTCACCACCACAACCCTGATCCCGACCGGCACCAACGCGGGTGGCACTCCGCGCGAGAACACCACGCTCACGTACACCGAGCGCAACGACGTGCTGAGCAGTGTCACGACGGCGGCAGGCGGTGGTGGGACGAAGACCATCGCGAACGTGTACGACGCCGAGGACAATGTGCAGTCGGTCGCTCGATCGTGGACTCCAAACCCCCAGAACATTGCGGTACAGACCACGTCGTACGTGTACGACAATGCCGACCGCGCCGTGTCTCAGTCGGAGTCGACGGGCGGCGCGCAATACACCAGCTATGACGCCGCCGGGAATGTCACTGGGGTCACGCTGCGTTCCGGCGGGAGTATGACCATGTCCTACGATGTCCTCAATCGGCTGATCTCACGATCGATCAGCGGACCAACCGCCTACAACTATCCTACGCCGAACATCACGCCCGTGACCGGTGTGGAGAACGGCCCCTACAACTATTCAGCCTCATCCGAGTCGCAGAGCTTCACGCACCACGCCACCAACCAGGTCCTGACCGCAACGGGCCTCGACGCCGACATTGCCCGATCGTACCACTCGAGCGGGGCGCTCATGTCGGAAACCAGGTGGTCAAGACTCGTTCCCGCACGGGGACGCCCACACCTACTCGCTGAACTACGGCTACGACATCAACGGCCGCCGCACCAGCCTGCTGCTGAGCCCGACCACGTTGTTCACGGGCTCGGCCATGAGCTGGAGCCACACCTCGTGGGGGTGCGCTCGCCGGGTCACGGATATCGCCGGCAATTCCTTCAGCTTCACCTATAACGGTCGTGGCCTGCTGACCAACGTCAGCTATCCCGCGGGATCGCCCAGACCCTGGGCTATGACCTCGCGGGTCGCCTGAGCTATGACCAGATCCTGCGCCCGGGGTCGACCGCCTTCCCGAACTTTGGGAGCACGACCATCCGGAACTTCAGCGTCGCCTCGCGGAACGCGCGGGCCAGATCCTCAGCGCGAGTGATCAGGTGGCCTTCGCCGGCGGCGGGTATCCCAAGGGTACCTACAGCGGGTTTGGGTACCTGCTCACCGACTCCCTGGTCGCGAGCGGCTACAGCCTCGTGAATCAGACAACGCCGCTCTTTACCCAGAACGGAAGCTTCACGTACGACGGCCTGGGCAATCTCTTGACGAATAGTGGGGGCTGGTCCCTGCCGCCTCAGGCTGGCACCTTCGCGACCACAAACACGTACAATGCCGCCGGCCGTCTTGGGCTACAGGTCGCGAATGCGGGGTCAACGCCGACGTGGACGCAGTATGCCTACGACACGGCGGGGAACACCCGCTTCCGAGACCACGCCCGGGGGGGCGGCGGTGAGCGAGGAGCGGGCGACGTATTATCGGGGCGACGATCGGGTGGCGGCCGTGGATCGGCGGCTCTCGGGCCGGCGCACGTTGGAGGAGTTCCGCTACGACCCGCTGGGGCGGCGCGTCTGGGTGAGCACGAGCACGACCTGCGCGCCGACGACGGACGTGGGGTGTGTGACGAGTGGGGTGCGGCGCACGATCTGGGACGGGGATCAGGGCTGGCCGAGATCCGGGCGCCGATCGATGGGGCGAGCTCGGAGGAGTTGGACAGCGGATTCCCGACGTATCAGGCCCCGTCCTCGACGTTGGACCCGAACCCCTTCTTCGGGCGGGTCGTGTACGGGCCGGGGCTGGGGGTGGACCAACCGCTGAGCGTGACGCGCTACGACTACAAGGACAACCCGTCGGGCGCGAGCCTGACGTGGCCGCGCTTCACGTTGCTGGTGTTCTGGGACGTGCGGGGGACGCCCTTGCTGGGGCTGTTCAGCGACGGGGCGCAGTACCGGCCGTACACGGTGGGGGTGGGGCAGGCGGCGTGCCCGGCGCCGGGCGTGGCCACGGCGCAGCGGTGTGTGTACGTTACGTGGCCGTTCACGGCGGATCCGTATCGGCAGGTGCACGGGGGGCTGTTGACGTTGAGCTGGCACGGGAGCCTGCTGCAGGAGAAGCGGGAGGCGGGGGGGCTGATCTATCAGCGGAACCGGCTGTACGACCCCAAGAGCGGGCGCTTCACGCAGGAGGATCCCATCGGCCTGGCCGGCGGCCTCAACCTCTATGGCTACGCCAACGGCGATCCCGTCAACTTCTCGGACCCGTTTGGGCTGTGCGCGAAGAACAAGGAAGGCGTAGAGGACCCGGAGTGTCGACGGCTGGTGACACAACTACGCGCGACGGCTCGGGAATCGGGGCGATCCTTGCCCAGAGGGGTTGCCAACATCTTCAGCCAGGCCGCTGATGCTTTTGAGGCGACTGATCTCGATGTTTCCTTCGTCAGCCCCACGGACCGCACCTTGGACACGAGACGGAAGAATTCAGATGGCAATCCCAACACCGGTGTGCTCGGTCGTACGTTGCCTGGCCGCATTCTGATCCGGAATGATCTCGGTGCTGGAGACCTGATATCCACTGCTTCGCATGAGATTTTGGTGCACGGCGGGGAGCGCAATGGCGTCTACATCGGCGACCTGTCAAGCGGTGCACGAACAACCAATCGTCTGATCACACAGCAGCTGCCGCCAGGCCTCTATGCCAGTCAAGTGCTGTTCCGTCGATGGTTGTCGCCATGAGGACTAGCTCCATTTGTATCCGAGCTGCCGCCTGTGCACCTGTGACCCTTCTCCTCCTCGCCGAGGCAGCCTGCTCTCATGGTCCCGAGCCTCTCGCACGAACTACGCAGGCGGCCTTTGTCTCGGCAAGAGAAGCAAACGGCGTCGAGCTTCGAGCAAGGATGACCGCAGACACGGTATTCGCGGGAGATAGCACACCCGTTGAGGTCGTCTACTCAATTGTAAACGGGCCAAGTCCATCGAACTTCGACAATCATCCTGGACGATTCTCCTTCAGCCTGACCGGACCGGATGGAGGGCCGGCGGAGTCTTTGGGGGGCGCGGGGCCGGCTCTCGGGGGCACCGGAGAGTTCTTGGTGCTCCTCCCCGGAAAGGCCGCGCTGCTGCAACGGCAAGACCTTAGGTGTGTCAGCGATGGGGCGTACGAGTCGGTGCCCCTTTCTGCGGAAGATTGCCTTGCGCGCTATGCGCTGGCACGTCCTGGGAGGTATCGGCTGATCGTGTCGTACGACGGACCCGATACATGGCTCGACATCGATACCGCGCGCGCAGCAGCAGCGCGTGGTGAGCACAAGACCGGAATGTATCGCCCAATCGCACAGGGCCTTCGCCTCGCTGACACAGTGGGATTTACGGTGAGGCTGCCGTGACAGCGGAAGGCAACGTGTAGCAGCCTAACCCATAAGCGTCAGCTGCAGGGCGGTGGTATCGCCCTGCCAGCTGCACGCCTGGTTAGGCAAACAGCAGAGGGAACGAGACGGAAGCCCGGCCCACGCGGTCGGGCTTTTGTTTTAGCGGCCTGCACTGCCGGCTGCTCGCGCGGCCCGGTGGGCCGCGCGGTGTTGCTTCTCGGGTGGTGCTCCGCGGGCGGTTACGCCTGCTGGAGGACGCCGTCGAGCATGGCGAGGACGGTTTGCTGCTGGGCTTTGGGGAGGCGGGAGAGGCGCTCGAGCTGGCGCTGGAGCTTGGGGTGGGCCCGCGCTTAACGGGGTGGGCGTCGGGATAGGAGAGTTCGATCGGGGTCGCGGGAACATACGGCGCGAGCGGCGCGCCGAAGGTTGAGCTGGGAACACGAAGGCAGTTAAGAGGTAAACTTCGGGAGTCCTTGGGAGCTTCTATGCGCCAACTTCGACTGTGGCTTATTGGGACGATCGCCCTGAGCAGTGGCGCGACGTCGCCGGTAATCGGACAAGCGCCTCTGGCGAGCTGTACCTACGCGACCTGCTCGCTCCGCCTTGAGAGCAGTCGGCTCGTCCGGGGAACGAACCAGGTCGTGGGCCGTACGACGCTGACCGGGATGCCGCGACTAGCCTCTTTGGTCGTCTCCGATTCCGCACAGGCCTACGCGCGCGCCTTTGATCACGCGTATCCGCGAAGCCGCTGGTTAGGAGTGACAAGCGGCGTGCTCCTCGGCCTGGGCGCGGGCATCGCGCTAGACCGGATCGATGCACCTGAACGAGGTTTTGTCCTGGCGCTCGGAGTTGCTGGAGTGACCACGGGGGGGGGCTCGCCTGGCACTTTGATCGACGCGCCGCGCGGGCGCTCAGCCGGGCGCTCTGGTGGCACAACGGGCAGCTGGTCGGGCCTTCTGGCGGCTCATAGCCCCCTCACCTGCCTCAAGAGCTCCAGTGGGGGGGCGGCGGGCGGGCGCGGGGCGCGTGATGAGCGATCCGTCACATCGCGCTGCTCGAGACCGCGCGGGCAGTTATCGTACCGGTCCATTCGCAGAACTGGGAATCATGGACCAAGTGGGCACGCATCTCTTTCGCTCCGAACAGAAAGCCAAGGAACTGTTCCAGACGATTGAAGATCGCGGCTTGATTGCTGCGGGCAAAACAGAGGGGCAGCTCCGCGACGAGATCGTGCGCATTGCACGCGACGATTTCGGCGTCGACCAGCATTGGGGCAAGAAGATTGTCAGGGCAGGCCTCAATACCCTGCAGCCCTACGCGTCGGATCCGTCAGATGTGATGATCCAGGAAGGCGACATTCTGTTTTGCGATTTCCATCCCGTCTTCGACGGCTGGGAGGCAGACCTGGGACGAACCTATGTCCTGGGCAATGACCCGCTAAAGCAGAAAATTCGCACGGACGTCGAAGCGGCGTGGCGCGAAGGAAACGCCTGGTATTTCACCCAGAGCCGCCTCACTGGTGCAGAATTCTTCGCCTACGCGAACGGTCTCGCACAGCGCTACGGCTACGAATTCGGAAACGCGATTGCCGGGCACATCATAGGAGAGTTTCCGCACGAACAACCCGATGATCCCAGCGATCTCTGCCTGGATGTGCACCCTGACAACCACCAGGACATTCTTCAGCTCGACAAGAACGGGAACCCGAGGCACTGGATTCTGGAGCTGCATTTTGTGGACCGCAAAAACAACATAGGTGCCTTCTTCGAGCAACTCCTGGCGCGCTGATCGCCCGCTCCGTCTGTTGTTCGTCGTGCGAGTCTTTTCGGCCAGGCTCTCAAGAAGGCTCGGCATCTGAGACGCGCGGGTTGCCTCGTTCCGTGTGCCACACGTGCGCACCGAGTCAGCGAGGACCGAGCCTGCCGATTGTGACGACGGACGAAATTCAGCAGGCTACCTGCTCGCTACGCGCAGGGGTCGCAGCCGAGAAAGACGCTCACCCGCCCCAGCTCTGCCTCGAGCGACGCCGCAAACCCGGCGTCACCCGGCGCTCGGCCGTTCACATACCCGACGTCCGGCACCAGCACACCGTCGTTCACCGAGAGGTTGGCCCAGCCAATCACCGTATCGCGCCAGAGCAGCGGCAGCGCGTAGTACCCTCGCACCCGCTTCGGCGCCGGCGTGTACGCCTCGAAGCGATAGCCCCAGCCGTTGAACAACTCAAAGCGCGGCCGATCCCACACAAACGGATCAAACGGCGCCAGCAGGCGCACCACGTCGGGCACAACCCTGCGTCGCGATGACGGCGATTCCCCGTCAGGCCAGTACCAGTCCACGCCGTCGATACGCATATGCGGCAAGCGCGTGCGTGCGCGGGCTTTCGCCGCCGCTCGCTCACCTTCCCATTGCGGCGCCGCGTAGACCAGGCGCGCGGTGAGGTGAGCAAGGGTCGTCGCCGGCACCGGGGCATACTTGGCAACGACGATGTCCACCATACGATCCATGGCGGCCGTGATATCCCGCGGCGCCTCAACCGCTGGTCGCGCGGCGTAGAGCCGTGTGCCGCCCTCGCGTCGCGCAATCCGCAGCAGGCCGCGATAGTGCATCGCATCCATCACCTGCGTGGTGACGTTCGACCGACCACCAAACCAGTTCGTCGCCTTGCCGTGCGAAAAATGTGAATCCACGTCGCGCGGATGCACCACACCATGTTCGCGCACGAACGCGAGAATGTTGTCCGCGCGCTTTCGCTCCGCTGCCGACCACCGGCGGCGTGCCGTCCGCGGATGCATCAGCGCATGGAGCTCGGGTGTCACGAATCCATAGTTGATGAAGAAGTCTTCTTCGACATCCAGCCGTGCGTACCGGCGCTCCAGGTCACCGGCGACATAACCAGTGACGCGATGGCGGAGGATCAGGTCCTGCGCACGTGCCGGCGCCCGGATCGGGTCGGCCTGCACGAAGCCAAGGCGAGCGATCGCGCGGCCCAACGAGGTTGGCGTGGGGAACTGCCGACGAAGCGCAAACTGGCGCAGGCGAACGAGAGCTGACGACATGCGCCGAAAAGTACGAAACGGCTGTCTTCAGCGCCCGGCCGCCGATGCCGCTCGCTCACGAACGCTCGACGAGCTTGAGGCCGAGGTGTCGCCCGCGCATCTTCCGGACATGATGCGCTACCGTTGCTTGTCGTTCGTCGTGCTCGCTGCCTCGCGTGTGCGCGGGTCCCTGCCTCGGTGGGGCGGCCGCTCCCGAGGCGGCTGCCCTGACCCGGGGACCGCGCTGCCGCGCGGGCCGCGCCTGGGTGGATCGCACCATGGCCTCGCTCACCCTCCGCGAGAAGGTCGGCCAGATGGTGATGGTCTGGGTGCTCGGCGACTACACCTCCAGCGGGGACTCGACCTACGCCGAGGTGGCCCGATGGATCACGCGCGACGGCATCGGCGGGGTGAGCATGTCGTTAGGCACGCCGGTGGAGGTTGCGGCGAAGGTGAACGCCTTCCAGCGGCTCGCCAAGGTGCCCCTGCTGGTCTCATCGGACCTCGAGCCGGCCCTGGGGCGACTGGAAGGCGGCGTCTTCTCGCACTACCTCATGGACGCCGGTGGCGCGACGGTCTTCCCGACGGCGATGGGGATTGCGGCCACCGGGCGCGATGAGGATGTGCGCGACGCGGCGTACATCATCGGGCGCGAGGCGCGGGCGGTTGGCATCCACATCAACTTCGCCCCCACGGTCGACGTCAACAACAATCCGGCCAACCCGGTGATCAACACCCGGTCGTTTGGTGAGGACCCGGCCCGGGTGGCACGCCTGTCGGCGCTGTTTGTCCGCGGGTCGATGGACGCCGGCACCATCGCCACGGCCAAGCACTTCCCGGGGCACGGGGACACGGAAGTGGACTCCCACGTCGGGCTGCCGATCGTTGGGGCGGACTGGGCGCGACTGCGCGCCGTGGAGCTGGTCCCCTTCAAGGCAGCGATCGACGCGGGAGCGTCCATGGTGATGTCCGCCCACATCGCGCTCCCGGCGGTCGAAGGCGATTCGTCCACGCCGGCGACGCTCGCGCCGCGCATCATGACGGGTGTGCTGCGCGACACGCTCGGCTTTCGGGGCGTCGCCATCACCGACGCCATGACCATGGAAGGGGTCGGCAAGGGATATGGCGTGGCCGAAAGCAGCGTGCTCGCGGTCAAGGCCGGATCGGACATCCTGCTCAAGCCCAGCGACCCCACGAAGGCCATCGACGCGGTGGTGACGGCGGTGGAGCGCGGCGAGATCTCGCGGGAACGCATCGACGCCTCGGTGCGACGCGTGCTCGAACTCAAGGCACGCAGTGGCGTGGCCTTCCACCCGTTCGTCTCGCTGGACACCCTGCGCGAGGTCGTTGGGGCGATGGCGCATCGCGCGAAGGCGGCCGAGATCGCCCAGCGCTCGATCACCCTGCTCCGGGACCGGGACACCCTCGTGCCAATGCCGAGCCGCGGGACCCTGGTGATCCAGTACATGCCGGAGACCGAGTTGCGCGCCGGCCGGGTCTTCAGCGCGGCCATGCGCGCGGGAGACACCTCCGTGCGCGTGATAAAGATCTCGCCAGCCACGACCCAGCCGCAGCTGGACGCCATGGCCCCCGCGATCCGCCGGGCCGAGCGTGTGGTGCTCGCCGCCTATGTCCGACGCATCGAGGGGGAGGGTCGCCCGGCGATCCCGGCCGCCATCGCGACCTGGATGGCGTCGCTTCCCGCCATGAATGCGCGTACCGCCATGGTCGCGCTCGGGAATCCGTACCTCATCCGGCAGGTGCCGACGGTCGGGACGTACCTGGTGACCTACAGTGTCGGCGACGCCTCGGAGCGGGGGGCCGCGCAGGCGCTGCGAGGCCGTTCCCCGATCACCGGGGTCTCCCCCGTCTCGTTGCCCGGGTTTTTCGCGCGAGGCGACGGGCTCCGTCGTTAGGCGCCTGTCGGTTCGGAGGCTCGCCGGCGGGTAGCGACGGGCCGCGGGCGGACGGCGCCGAGCGCGGCCAACCGCAAGGCACCGCGGGCCACCAGCGCCGGACACCAGCCGCTCCGGGCACCCGGGTCACGGTGACGACTGTCGGACCGGCGAGGCGGCGGAAACGGCTCGTATTCCGGGAGTCCCTGCGGTGGCGGTAGCTTTCCACGCATCGCGCGGCGCGCATCCCGGCCGCACCACCACCACGGCTTCCCATGAAACGACACGTTCTCCTGCTGGCGACCCTCGCGTCGTTGGTCCAGGCGCAGGGCCCGGCGGCTCCGCCGGCGACCACGCTTCCGCTCAAGACGGCGCGCACCCATTCCTTCACGACCACGAAGGGCACGTGGATCTCGCTCGACGTGTCGCCGGATGGACAGACGATCGTCTTCGACATGCTTGGCGACCTCTACACCCTCCCGGTTGGCGGCGGGACCGCGACGCGCCTGACGAATGGCCTCGCCTACGACGCCCAACCGCGCTTTTCCCCGGATGGCAAGCGCATCGTGTTCGTCTCTGACCGTTCGGGTGGCGACAACGTCTGGATGATGTCGCTCGACGGCAAGGACACCGTGCAGGTGACCAAGGGAAATACCTCGGAGTATGTGTCGCCGGAGTTCGCCCCGGACGGCAAGTACATCGTCGTGTCGGGCCACGGGCCAGTTCGGGACGGCGAAGTTGTGGATGTACCACGTCGACGGGGGCAACGGGGTCGCGCTCGGGACCGCGGGTCCGCAAGTCAAGCAGCTCGGCGCCGCCTTCGGCAACGACGGGCGCTACGTGTGGTATGCGCAGCGCTTCGGTGACTGGACGTACAACTCGTTAGGTCCCCAGTACCAACTCGGGGTGTACGATCGCGAGACCGGCAAGTCGTCGACGATGTCCACGCGTCAGGGATCGGCCTTCCGTCCCACCCTCTCGCCGGACGGCAAGCACCTCGTCTTTGCCTCGCGCCACGAGATCAAGACCGGGCTGCGCATCCGCAACCTGGAGACGCAGGCCGAGGATTGGCTGGCCTTTCCCGTGCAACGCGACGACATCGAGTCGCGTGCGCCGCTCGATGCCTATCCCGGATTCTCCCTTCACCCGGATTCGCGTGCGGTGATCGTGACCTACGGCGGCGAGATCTGGCGCGTCCCGGTCGACAAGTCGGCCCCGACGAAGATCCCGTTCAGTGCGAAGGTGGACCTGGAGCTGGGCCCCGAGGTCAAGTTCTCCTATCGCGTCGACACGTCCGCGACGCTGACGGCCAAGCAGGTGCGTGACCTCTCGCCATCGCCGGACGGTCGCCAGCTGGCCTTCTCCGCCCTCGATCGCGTGTACGTGATGGACTGGCCGAATGGCACGCCGCGACGGGTGTCGAATGCCGACGTGGGTGAGTTCGGGCCGACCTGGTCCCCCGACGGGAGATCGTTGGCCTGGACGACCTGGAACGACGTGACGGGCGGGGACATCGTCCGTGCGTCACAAAACGGCAGCAGCTGGACGACGCAGACGATCACGATGGCGCGCGGGCTGTATTCCGACCTCGCGTGGTCGCCACGGGGCGACCGGATCGTGGCCACGCGTGCCGCGGCGCGGGAGCTGCAGGAAGCCGGGGGCGCCTTCTGGGGCGCGACGGCGGCCGACCTCGTTTGGGTGCCGGCCACCGGGGGCACCGCGACCCTCATCATGCCATCGGGTGGGACCGGGAACATGCACTTCACGACGGACCCCGACCGCATCTTTGCTTATAGCGGCCGTGACGGCCTCGTCTCGTTCCGCTGGGACGGCACCGACCAGAAGTCGCACCTGAAGGTCACCGGGCCAATGCCCCCGGGGTTCGGTGGGCAGCTGACCCTCGATGGACAAATGGTCAAGAACATGTCGCGCAGTTGGCTGGGTGGCCGCGCCGCGCGCCCCATGTGGGGGACGAGAACTTCCAGACGCACCTTGGCGACGATACCGAGCCCGCTCCCCCGTCCGCACCACCGGCCTACCAGGTGATGATGGCGCCGCGCGGTGACCAGGCCCTCGCCCTGGTCGGGATGGCCATGTACACGATGACGGTGCCGCCGGTGGGGCGACCCCGCCGACGGTAAGTGTCGCCGCTCCTGCGAGTGCGGCGGTCCCGGTGCGCAAGCTCAACGAGGTCGGCGGCGAGTTCCCGAACTGGTCGGGTGACGGACGTCGCGTGATGTGGGCGCTCGGGAACGCGGTATGGACCTACGACCTCGACCGCGCGAAGGTCGTCGATGATTCGCTGAAGGCGGACGCCCGGGCGAAGGCGGCGGCGCCGAAGGACACGACCAAGCGCGATTCGACGGCCGCGAAGAAGGAGACCCCGGGGTACAAGCCGAGCGAGCTCCGCGTGGCGGTGACCGCGCCGCGCGACATCCCGCGCGGGGTGGTCGTGTTGCGCGGTGGACGCGCCATCACGATGAAGGGGAAGGAGATCATCGCCAACGCCGACATCGTGGTCCGCGACAATCGCATCGAGGCGATCGGCCCGCGCGGACGGGTGCGCATCCCGGCCGGGGCGCGCACGATCGACGTGAGCGGCAAGACCATCATTCCGGGGTTTGTCGACACGCACTACCATCCGCAGTGGCTCACGCCACAGATCCACAATACGCAAACGTGGCAATACCTCACCACGCTGGCCTACGGCACGACGACGACCCGCGATCCGCAAACCGCGGTGACCGACTTCCTGACGTATGGAGATCGCGTGGAGACGGGCGAGATGGTCGGCCCTCGCATCTATACGACGGGCCCTGGCGTCTTCCTCGGCGAGATGATCCGCGACTCGGCGCACGCCGTGCAGGTGCTCAAGCGGTATGCCGACTACTACAAGACCGGCACCCTCAAGATGTACATGACCGGTAACCGCCAGCAGCGGCAGTGGGTCATCATGGCCGCGAAGCAGTTGGGGATCATGCCGACCACCGAGGGCGGCCTCGACCACAAGCTCGACATCACGCACGGCATCGACGGCTATCCGGGGATCGAGCACACCCTGCCGATCACCCCCAAGTACGACGACGTCTTCGAGTGGTACAAGGGCACGCAGACGCTGAACTCGCCGACGCTGATCGTCGCCTACGGCGGGCCGTTCGGCGAGAACTACTGGTACACCAACGAGGATCTCGTCAACGATGCGAAGCTGAAGCGCTTCACGCACCCCGTGGACTTTGACGGCAAGGTCCGGCGTCGGGGAGTGGTGGCGGCGGAAGCCCCGGGCCGGCGGGTGGTTCCTCAAGGAGGAGTACTCGTTCTTCCAGCACCCCCCGATGCCGTGGGCGAACCAGGCTCCGTCGGCGGTGCCGGCCGGGCTGCGCTGATCAGTCAGGACGGTTGATGGTTGTCATCACGGGTCGCGCGAGCGGCCCGTGATGCGTTTCGGACGTTGCTTCGGGCCTCGGTCCGGGCGAGTTTCAGATGACTGGTGCGACGCGGACCCTTCGACTCGAGAACTGACATGTATCGTTCAGCCTGGCGGCTACTTCCCCTCATCCTTGGGGCCGGTGCCCTGGGGGCCCAGCAGGGGCCGCGGATTGTGGTGACGCCCACCAATCCCCGGATGGTGGCCAGGACACGCTGCGGCTCTCTGCCCGCCTGCTGGATGCGGCGGGCAGCCCCGTGCCTAACGCGAGGGATCCGCTACTTCGCCGGTGGAGCCGGGTTCGAGGCGGCGGTGGACTCAACGCTCGTGACGTCCGGGGCCGTGGGCAAGTTCCCGGTCACGGTGTCGGCATTGGTACCCGGCAGCCGGCCGGTGACGGCGCGCGTCGAGGTGCAGATGGTGGCGGGTCCGGCCGCGCGAGTGGCGATCACGCCGCGCCCGACGCGGATGCTGGCGGGACAACGCCTGCAGCTCCAGGCGGCGGCGCTGTCGGCTGATGGGGACTCCGCCACCGAGCGCGCATCAGCTGGCGGTCCTCGGCGCCGGAGTGTCGTGCGGATTGACGAGCGCGGCATCGCCACGGCAGTCGCGCCGGGTCGGGCGACTGTGACCGCGGTGGCCGGGGCAGCCACGAGTACCTGGACCTCGCGTGGTGAGCCCTCGGGGCGTTTGAGTGGTGAGCGCCACGGGCGCGACCGTCTCCCTTTACGCCGTCGTCGGCGACCGCGCGGCAAGGCGACGTGTTGCGGTTTCCGGCGTGCAGGTCAAGAACGCAGCCGGGCGCGTGATCGACGGATTGGTCCCGAGCTGGACGATGGCCCTGGTCGGGGCGAGATCAACAGTGACGGATCGTTTGTCGGATTCGAACCCGGGTCGTATCTGGTGACAGCCAACCTGGGCCGGGTCAGCGGGGACGTCTCCGTGAACCTCACGGACCGCAACGTCCGGCGAAGACCGTCGTAGGCTCGGTGCTGCGCACCGCGTTCGTGACCTCGGAAGTCTGGGTCCACCCCAACGGCAAGGTGGCGTACCTCGGCACGCACGCTGGCGGCGACCGCTTCTATACGATCGACATCTCGAACCCCTCGGCGCCGGCGATCGTGGACTTGGTGGTGGACAACTTCCGCATCGTCAACGACATCATGACCGACGAGAAGGGAAGTCCCGGTGTTCACCCGCGAGGGGCCGACAACCGCCCAACGGGATCGTGGTGATGACTTCTCGAGGATCCCCTGCGGCCGAAGAAGGTGGGTGAGTTCACCGATGGTGTGACGTCCGGCGTCCACTCGGCATTCATCTACACCGACCCGAAGCACGGGCGCCACGCCTACATCACGAATGACGGCACCGGCGCCGTGCATGATCAACATCGACGATCCCACGAAGCCGCGGAGGTCGCCCAGTGGGAAGACCCCGCCCGGGGAACAGCGACGTCGGGCGCACGCCGCCCCGACGTGGACGTGCAGGACGGGCTGCTGTACGGCAGCTGGTGGAACGATGGCCTGATCATCCCTGGATGTCGGCAACGGGATCAGGGCGGCACGCCGTCCAAGCCCATGCTCGTGTCGCAGTTCAAGAACGACCTGGACGCGCTCTACAAGACACGCGTGGAGACCGAGGCCGGGGCCGGCTCATCCGCGGGACGCGCCACCGCCTGGCGGCACCGCACGCGTTCTTTATTGCTGACGAGGTGTTGACCCCGTGGAAGTCCAGAACGCGCTGGGCGACAAGGTCGGGCGCGCGTACGGGGCGGCTGCAGGTGGTCGACGTGAGCGACATCATGAACCCGAAGAGCGTGGCCCACTACGAGCCGGAGTTCGGCGAGGTGCACAACATCTGGGCAGCTGGCGACACGCTCTACATGGGGGCCTACAACTCGGGGTTCCACGCCTTCGACGTGTCCGGTGAGCTCGGGTGACCTGCAGAAGCAGGCGCGAGATCTCGCACTCTCCAGCCGCAGAGCCCCAGGGGCGCGTGCCGAACGCCACGATGACCTGGGGCGTGGCCGTCAAGAACAACCTGATCTTCCTCAACGACATGAACTCCGGGCTCTGGATCGTGAAGATGGAGCCGAAGCCGACCGTCGTTCCCTAGTCACCCCACGTCCTGATCCATGCTCCTGCCCTTCCTGTTCCTTCAAGTCGCGGCGACGTCTCCCGTCGCGCGTGTCGTGGTCACCGGCGAAGCCGAGATGATCGCGGGGGACACCCTCCGCCTGCGCGCGGGCGCTGGATGCCCTCGGGGGCGGCTGGAGCCTCAACGCGCATCCGCTTCAGACCGATGGCGGAGACTTCGAGGCGGAGGTGGACTCGGTCGGGCTTGTCCGATCCGGACAGCCACGGGGACGATCCCCGTTGTTGTCGTGGCGACCGTCCCAGGCGCGCGGCCTGGTGACGCGGGTCGACGTCCGCATGATGCCGGGCCCCGCTGTCCGCGTGGTCCCATCGCAGGGAGCCCTGCGGCTGGCCGTGGGGCAATCGTTTCACCTCACGGCGGAAGGCCCTCAGCGCGACCAACGACGGAGCGGCAGCAGGACGCGATGTCACCTAGAAGGCGGTGGCGCGGCGGCCACCATCGATGCGGCGGGATGTGGTGCGTGGGTGCGCCGGGAAGGCCTCGAGTCACGGCCCAGGTAAGCGCCGTCACCAACGCGCCGTCGAGGTCGAGGTAGTGCCCCCCAGCGCGTCGCACGCTGGACGTTGCGCCCGGCCGGATCGACGCCCGGCAGGGAGATGGATCCGCCTCCAGGCAAGGGGGCGTGACGGCGCGGGACGCACCATCCTGCGAAGGCCTCGCAACCAGCTGGTCGTTTGCACCGGGCCTGGGGTCATCGACCAGCAAGGCAGCTTCGTCGCCCACCCGAGCCCGGGAAGTACCCCATCAGACGGGCTCGCGGGAGGCCAGACCGCCCATGCCATCGTGCGCGTCGCGCCACGCGACGTGCGACGGCCCATGTCGGTCGTCGGCCGCTTGCCGCGCACGCCCCTCCGTACCGAAGAACTACCACCCGGACGGCTACGCGTACCTGAGGGGCGGCCGGGGTGGCGACGTGATGGACGCGATTGACATCGCGAATCCCGCGGCGCCCGTCGTCACCGACTCGATCGTGACCAACACGCGGCGCGTCGGCGACATCATGACGACGCCGGACTGGGAAGTTTCCCCGTCTTCACGCCGGGGGCGAGCGACCGGAAGAACGGAATCGTGATCTGCTCGAAAGATCCCAAACACCCAAAGGTCATCAGCGAGTTCACCCGACGGGGTGACCTCCGGCGTGCACTCGGCGCTTTCAACTTTAGGCGAGAAGTTCGGTACGCACGTCTACCTGACGAACGACGGCACCGGGGGCTGACGTCATCAGGACATCACGGACCCTGAGCCGCTGAAGTGGGTCATGGAGGACCCCCAAAGGCCCACGGGGATGCCGGACGGTCCCTGCACGACATCGACATCCGGACGGGCTGTCTGCGCCTCGTGTGGTGGAACGACGGGCCGGTCGTGCTGGACGTCGGAACGGATGAAGGGGGGCCGCCCTCCAGTCGCAGTTGGTGACGCAGTACAAGTACGACCCTGAATGCGCTGTGCCGCGACGTGGAACCGTGGTGGACCCGGCTTCATCCGGGGCACCCAAGGCCTGGCGCCGCAAGAACGTCTTCACCGCCGACGAGGTCTCCGCGGCAAAGAAGTGCGGGGGGCGAAGGATGCGGCCGCCTCACGGGCGTATGGCGGGGTGCAGGTGATCAGACGAGCGAGACACGGCCAACCTGAAGTCGGTAGCGTACCACGGAGCCGAGTACGGCGGCGTACAACATGTGGGTGACGCATGACACGTTGTTCCAGTGGGCGCCCACGAGGCCGGCTTTTTCGCGCGTTCGACATTGCAGGCGAACTCCGCGGGGATCTGCGGGCTGCAGGACGCGAGATCGGGCACGTGAATACCGCCGACATGGACGCAGGGTGCAGAATGCGTCTCGGCCCCAGGCGTGATCTGCAAGAACGGGCCTGGCCTGGGGAACGACAACCAGAACGGGTTGTGGGTCATCCGCATGGCGCCAGGCGGGAAGGTCGATGCCGTAAACCTGCTCCGGCGCGTTCGGCATGGCAACTGGTTTCTTTCCGCCACCTACCGCGGCCCCATACAATACGACCGTGACACGCCGACCCTCCCTCGCCGCCGCCGCCCCTCGCGCTGCTCGCCGCCTCAGTACGCTCGGCGCCCAGTCAACGTCATTCCACGTGGCCGAACGTCGACCCCGTCGAAGGTGGTAGCAACCCCGCCGTCCTCGACAGCCTCGACAAGGAGATCACGGCGGGGAAATCGGCCTTATTGATCGCATGGTCGTCACTCAGCGCGGTCGTCTCGTGATGGACAAGCGGTATCCACGCGACTACGACAAGATCTACGGCGACTCGTCGCGCGCCGCTTCGTCGCTGAACAACTCGCACGACCCCACTGGGCCCTTCTAACCCACTTCAATCCGTGGTGGCACCCGACGTATCGACGGGCTCACTGCACACCCTGCAGTCCGTCCCAGACCGTGGCTCAGCGGTGATCGGGTGGCGGTCACCCGCGGTGAATTCGGCCCTGACATGCCGTTCTCACCTTACGGGATACCGCCGCCGTCGCTGAACCTCGACTTGATCGCAAGCGGCGCATCACCCATCCGCCACTTGCTCACGATGACGGGCGGATTCGACTGGAACAAAGCATTCCGTATAGCGATCCGCGCAAGCACGGCGGGCGAGCAAAGAACCAGCCCGGACTGGAGTCCAGGTTCACCATCAGCCGGCCGATGATGCTGGAGGCGGAACACATTCCAACTACAGCAGCGGCGAGGCGCGTTGCTCGCTACATCTTCTTCCGCGCCACCGGCGTCGACATCGAGGAGTACGCGGCGCGCCATCTCTTCGCGCCACTCCGGCATCACCAACTGGCACTGGAAGCGCTCGACCTCAAAGACCATGTCGACACCGAGGGTGGTTTGTATCGAAGCGACCGACCTGGCGCGGATCTGGCAACCTGGCTGCAGGGCGGCCAGTGGAAGGAACGACAAATGATGTCGGAACGCTGGGTGCGTGGATCCGTGACACCGCCCATCGCGACCAGGACGCGCGCCGGCGCGCCAGTGCAGTACAAGTGGTGGCTCTACAGCAATCCAGTCGGGCCGGACGCGTTCATCTGGGCCGGGTCCGGGTTCGGTGGGCAGTTCCCGATGGCGTTTCCCGACCAGGAGATGGTGGTAGTCTTCAATGCGTGGAACATCAGCGGCGGGCCAGGCTTCCGCTGCGTGCTGCGGTACAGGAACGGCTGATCAGAGGGCGGCGAAGTAGGCAGGACAGGGCGCCTAACGCGCCCCG
>JADJRJ010000002.1 GCA_016712265.1 Gemmatimonadota bacterium
CAACGAACGGATGACCTTGGCCACCGCGCATCCGGACAGCGATCCCTGGTCTTGGTGGCGGAGGTCCTGCGCCAGACAGAAACAGTGGCGACATGGCCGAGGAAGTGGGCGAGTGGTCGGTCCTCTACGCCATGAACCGCCGGAGCCCCAACGGGGCTACCGACGCACGACCTTGGCGTACCTCCGGCGAAGCCGTGCAACGCCCCGCCGGTCGCGGAGCCACAGCGAGCTCGCCGGAGAACGCGGGCAGCGGCACGGTCGCGGCGACTCCACACTTCATCCGCGTTCCGGATCCCGCCATTGGCCACACTCATGGCCGCCACCAGCAGCCCGAGCACGCCCACGCTGCGCACCAGCGAGCGGATGACGATGCGCGTGGCGAACGGGTCTCGCCAAAGGCATCCACCACGCGGCACTTCAGGAGCCGCTTACCTAACGATGCTCCCCAGTACGACCCGGTCGCCACAGGATAAGCAACAACAGCACAAACGCGGTCAGTGCAAAGGTCCGACTGTTCGACTCTGCTGAGCCCCGCACGTTGCAGCGCCCAGAGAAAGGTCCCGCCGATGGCGAGTGTCAGCACGAACAACACCATGAGGTCGATCGCCGCGTGCCAACGCGCGATGCCACGGCGCAGCCGGCACGAGCCCCAACCGCTTGACCGGGGATGCTGGCCGCGACCGCGCGAAGATGGTGCCTTGAGGGCGGAGGGACGGCCAGCCCTCGACTTGTCCACATCCGCAGGCGCAAGGGCGGCGTCATGCTCGCGCCAAAGAGCCACGAAACGCCGCCGCGCGCGGCCAGCCACTCATCAACGGCTGGGGTCCAGCACACGCTGGCGGTCAGCTCTAGACGACGCGCGGCCGCGAGCAAGGCGTCCTGCACGTAACCGGGCCAATTGCGCGCTCACCATCGGCAAAAACCAGACGGTTCGCTATTTTCCAGGAGCCTCCGATTCGTCTCATCGTGGTCGCGCCTCGAAGAGCGCGGCGTATCGGGCCAGCAATCTGGTGCGTCAGACGTGCTCGCGAAACGCCCGGTAAATCCGACAGCGCCGCGTCCCGATAACTGCCGGCCTGATGGTCAACGTCGCGTTGTACCACTGACGGCACCAACGGGTCCACTCCAACGTAGCGACCGAGAAAATTCATCGCGTGGTGCCGGTTCTGCTCGATCCAGTTGGCCGTGGGATCGACCTGCAATGCGTAAGTCGATTGCCGCAGCGACTCCTCGAACTTTCCGGCGAGCAGCGACCAATAGCCGAGTGTTTCCGGGGTCAGACGCCAGTCGTGTCCGAAGTCGCGCGCTGGTGCTGCCGCGCGCGAGTGCCACGTGACCGTCGTCCACCCTTGAGCTGATAGCTGCTGACGACCAGCCCGTGCAGGGCCCGACGGTGGCTTCTGAGGCGCCCGGCAGCTGGCGCACCGTGGTGAAGTGAGCGCACTGGTCGCCCTTGTGGACTGTCGAGGATCGCACGGTCCGGCGACGACTCCCCAAGTCGGGAAAAGCCGTGCATCGCCCGTTCCAGTGTTCCTACCAGGTCGCGGGGTCGCGCTGAAAATAGGACAACTCAATCGCCGCCGCCGCAGCCTGCTCGCGATTGAAGTCGGCGATCGTGCGCGCATCCACCAAGGCGGCCCGGTGCTGCAAAAAGATGTTGGCCTGACCGGGGTTCCCGTCTCCCGAGCGGTGATCGACGCCAGGCAGATAGGCAAACTCCGCGACGCCGGGCTCGGCATCGACCCTAGGGGATGCGCACGAGGGAATCCGCCAGCAACAACACCGTATCGGCCGACGCGCGGGAAATGCCACTATCGGCCATTGCGCGGGCGAGGAGGTACGTGAACTGGACCTCGTGAGCGAGCAGGCGCACGTCGCACGGAAGGTGCGACGCAGGTCGCGGGTGGACGCCCGCAGCCCACGCACGGCCTCGCGCACCGAGGGGCTCAACGGCCGCTGGCGTACCAGCTGCAACATCCCCTCGTAGGCATGCTGTTGCGTCTCCTGCCCCCACTGCGCCAGGGAGCCGGGCGTTCGCCGCCTCGCGTCGGCGGAGCCACGCAAAGGCCGAGACCACCGTCACGATCACGGTCGCCAGCACGACCATCAGGCCGGAACGCCGTCGTCCCACCGCGGCGCGCTGCCGTTCCGACAGCGTGCGCAGGCGCGCCACCGCGTGCGTTCTTGCCAAGCTGCTCCCGGTAGCGGAGCATCACCGGACCAAGAACATTGTGCGTGACCTCAAGGCGCTGCGATCCCAAGTGTTCCTCCCGCCGCACGAGGCGCGCATCGACCAACTGGTCAACGATCGCGGGCCTGATCCCGTCCAGGCGGACTGCCTCGGCGTACGGGAACGGGGTGCGGAACCCGCCTTCCGTCAGCAGCCGGTCCTCGAGGAATGCCGAGACGCGTGGGTCAAACTCACCAATGCATCTCTGGTAGTACTGCGAGAGGATCTCGTCGCGTGATCCCGTGAGCAGGTCACCGGCGATTCGCGCGGGTACCGGGCGTTGCAGTAGCCGACGTTCGTTGAGCTGCTCGCACACGAGCGATAGGAGCCAAGGCTCGACGTCCAGCTGCTCCAGCCCCCGCGGCGGGTCTCCGGTGTCGCCCGCGACAAAGCGCACGATCGCTTCCGCCATCGGGGCATCGACGAGGTGCCCGCCCGTCCCCGGACGGACTCGCAGGCACCGACCCCCGACAAGCGCTCCAACATCAACCGGTTGTGCGGGTTGATGCGCAGCTTCTCGCGCAGTTGGTCAAACTGCGGAAGAAAGTCCTCGCGAAAGGAGAACAGGACGGCATACCGCGACGCGTCGTAGTCGAACGCTTCACCTGCTCGGGACGTGCCTCGAATGCCGCCCGTTGGGTCGCGCCCGGTCGGGCGGTGGTCAGCCCCCGCAGCACCTCGATCGTCTCGAGCGAACGCGTGCGGAGCGAGGCGCTTGATTGTCCGAGAGTGAAGATCTCTTCGAACTGGTCAATGACCAGCACCAGCCGGAGCGGATGGTTGCGAGCACTCCACCACTCCACGTCGCGTCGGTGCAAATACCCCCACAGCGTGTCCGCGCTCGCTGGACGAGGGCCATCAATGGCGGCGGTTCTGGGGCTGCGGTGATTGCCGCGAAGATCTGCGCCGTCGCGGATGGGGCGCCCTCCGCATGGCTCAGGCGAACATAGACCGGGAGTCGATCCCGCTCGCGCAACTGCGGGAACAGTCCCGCTTGCAAGAGGGATGTCTTGCTCAAGCCGCTCTTGCCGTACAGGAAGGCAATCGGTTCACTCTCGACCAGTCGCAGCAGCTCGGCGACTTCCACCGAGCGCCCATGAAACAGCCGCGCCGCCGCCTCGGGAAATGAGAGCAGTCCCGGCCACGGTCGCTCGGGATCAATGGGCACCTTGCCGTATTCGCCGGTCTTCATGCGGACTCGGCGCGACGCATGGCGCGGTAAGCCTCGCGAATGTCAGCGAGTACGAGTTCACCCTGGTGCGCCGCCGGGCGCCTTGCCCCACGTCAGTTCGCGGAAGCTTGCGGGCGTATCCGACGCGCTGGCCGCGACGCCATCGATCGTGACCGGCACGATGAACCGGCGCCGGTTGCCGAGTCGGTGGGGTGGTTCATCGGCGAGGCGCCATTCGCGCCGGAAGTACCCTTCATCGCGCGCCTCGGTGGCGCGTGAGATGATCGGGACAAACAACACGCACTCGCGGATCGCGTCCTCGATGACCCGGTCGTAGGCAGCCCCGGCATCCAGTCGTTGGGTGTCCATCCACACGTCGATCCCGCTGTCTACCAGGACGTCGCGCATCCGGACGGCCGCCGCCCGGTCTTCCGCTGCATACGATATGAAGACGCACCCGGTGGCCCGCCCCAGGGGGCGGGTCGGCCGCTCGGGCGTGGCTGGCGCCATCGGGACCGGGGCGGGCGCTGGTGCCGAGGCGAGCCAGCGTTGGTGCAACGCGTCGACAAAGGCCGCGCCGTCCCCTGGGTACACGTAGGTCTGGTAGCTGAAGCGCTGCAAAAAGCTGGCGAGGCGCGCGTCGGCGATGACCACCGTGTCGGCGACGACCTCCATCTGGTCCCGTTCGGCCGAGAGGCGCGTCCGCTTGAGCGTGCGCAGGAAGAAGCGGGAGAGCCAGTCCGGGAAGTCACAACCGATGAACAGCAGGTTGCTGCCGCGCACCACGTCGAAGAGGCGCCGTGGGCTCTGGTGATCGGCGTGCATCGCGACGAGGAACTCCAGGACGTCCTCGTCGCAGATCGCATAGTCGGGCTCCACGCTCATCCGCCCGAACAGGTGATACACCAGCGGCGACTGCTGTGTCGTTCGCCGCCGGGACGGGTCGAGGTCGTTGGCCTGAGCGCGGCGAAAAGGCGAGCTGACGCGCTCCCGACGCGAGCGGGTGTGGCGCGTTTCGCACGGCCTGGAACAGCAGGTCGTCGAAGGTGGTGGAGAGGATCAGCGGAAAGTCGCTGATCTCGGCGAGTTGTTGCAGCGCGCGCGGCGGGGTGAAGTGGGCACCGGACAGGGCCTGGTGCACCCGACGGTAGAGCTGAACGCGACGCTTGTCCGGGAGGCGGAGGAAGGCCTCGGTGAGGTCGTTGAGGGAGAAGCCCGTTCGCGCGGGCGAAGCCCCCAGTCCCAGGGGCCCGGCGAGTTCGCGTCCGATCCAGTCATGCAGGTGGATCGCGCGACCGTCGGCGTCGGTGACCGTGAGGAGTTCGGCGCCAACGACGGGTACGACATTGCCGGACCGGATCCGGCCAATCAGGAGGTCGAACTCGTCCCAGGCGCCGAGGGGGTCACTCATGGCCGCGAGACGTTACCACGTGGTGGGGCGGGGCGGGAGGAGCAGGTCGACCCCACGGATGCGGTTCCGGCGAACTCTCGAGCGTGGAGCAGCCACGGTGATCGTCCGCCGCTGCGGGCCAGGGAAGGCGAGCGAGGAGCGCCGCGCGGAGCAACCCGTTGGCGTCGACGGGCGTCCAAGGAAACACCGGTTGCCGACAGGCCCGGGCCGGACTCCCTGGTCTTCCCATGCGACACGTCTTGCACCGCTTCTGCATTGCCGCGACAACCGTCGTTGCACTGGTCGCACCGGCACCGTCGGCCCAGGCCTCGACCTGTGCGCTCACGCTGGATTCGCTCGATGCGAAGCTCAGACAGAACTATGCGGGGTTCCACCTGGAGGTCCGTGGCCCGCGGCGCGCTGCGTATGACGCGATGCGTGCGCGGCTGTCCGGCGCCAGCCGGCAACAGGCGCTCGATGGCTGCTTCCCGCTCCTGACCGAATACACCGCATGGTTTGGGGACCCGCACCTGTTCGTCTTCCAGAACCAGGCGCCGGACACCGCCGAGCGAGCCGCAAATCGTGCGGCCGTGCTGCGCCGGGAGGTCGACGTCGACGCGCTGCGTCGTGAGTGGGTCGAGCGGCGTGGCGACCTCGACCCGATCGAGGGGATCTGGTACGACGGCTCGACCGAACTCGCCGTGGTGCGTGCCTCGCCGGAGACGCGTTCCCATTTCGTGGCCGTCCTCACCAAGGCGGATACTGCCAGCTGGGATGCCGGGGACGAACGCGCGCTGTTCATTCGACGATCCGATGGCGGCTACGACGCCAGGTTGCTCACGCGGGGCTTCGCGAGGCTCGAACTTGTCGCGAGAATCCATCGCGGCACCGTACTGCGTCTCTCGCCGGGGATGTGGGGCAAGCGCTTTCCCATTGCAGCGACAGACAGCGGGTATCTCGACACCACCGACGTCCACCGCCCACGGGTGGTCGTGCGCGAGCGCTCCGTCGTGGTGTCGTTGCCGTCGCACGATCCACGCCATGCCTTCGCGTTGGATCGCGCGCTTCGTGCCGCCGACACCGCCATTCGCGCCCGTCCTCTCCTGATCGTTGACCTGCGAGGCAATGAAGGCGGCGGATCGATGATGTCGCGGGCCCTGCATCCCTACATCACGACAGCAGACACACGGCCGACGCCCTACGACAGTGGCGCCCCGGTCATGTGGTCGAGCCCCGCGCAGGTGGCCTATGCGCGCCGGGCGTTCGGGCCGGACACGAGCGCGTTCGTGCGCAGCCTCGTCTCGCGCCTGGAAGCACGTCCAGGGACCCTGGTACCCCTGGAGGAAACACCGGCGCGGCCGGTGCAGGAGCCATCGCACGCGGGCGGTTGGAAGGTCGCGGTCCTCGTTGACGGCGGGACGGTGAGCGCCGCGGAGGTCCTGGTGTTGCGTGCGCTCCGGAGCACCCGCGCCGTCGTGATCGGTGAACCAACCGCGGGGGCGCTCGACTACCAGAGTGTCTCGATCGTCGGGCTGGGGACCGGGGATCGGCGCTGGGCGCTCGGGTACCCGACGATCGCCGCCCACGCCGAGTTGCCCGCGCGTGGGATGCGCGGGCAGGGGATCCAGCCGACGATTCCACTGTCCCTAGCCGACCGTCGGAGATGCCTACACTGCGGTAGAGCGCCTCCTGCGCTGAGGTCAGCCTCGGTCGCGTTCCAGGGGGCCCTTCGCCGCGTCGCGAGCGCCCTTCGCCGCGTGAGCGGCACCGGTTGCGACCGGGGAGCGCACCTTGAATGGACCCGCTCCACGTCCGGCCACCACCCGAAACCCGGGTACGGCCGTTCCCTCCCCATCGGTGGTCCAATGCGCCTCTCTCGTCGGACTCGTGGCCTCCTGACCGTTCGGTCAGCCGCCATCGCCATCCTCGCCGCCTGCGGTGGCGGCGACTCGTCCGGGCCACCCCGGATACCACCCCTCGCGTGACGTCGGTGTCGGTTACCCCGGCGACCGTCACCATCGCGGTCGGCGAGCAATCGCAGCTGTCCGCCAACGTCTCCGTCACCAATGGCGCAGCGACGACGGTCTCCTGGGCTTCTTCGGCCACGGCCGTCGCCACCGTCTCGGCCTCGGGCCAGGTGGCCGGGGTCGCCGTCGGGACAGCAACCATTACCGCGACCAGCACGGTCGATGCGACCAAGTCGGCCTCGGCCAACATCACGGTAAATCCGCGACCCGCGGTCTCTGCCGTGGCTGTCACCCCCGGCACTGCATCGGTAGCCGTTGGGGCGACCGTGGCCCTCACGGCGAACGTGACCGCCGTGGGTGGTGCCGCGACGACGGTGACCTGGACCTCGTCCGCGCCCACCGTGGCGTCGGTCAGCATCACGGGCGTCGTGACTGGAGTTGCCGTCGGATCCGCAACGATCACCGCTACCTCAACGTTTGACCCCACCAAATCGGCGACCGGCCAGGTGACGGTCACGCCGCCGCCGCCGACCGTCGCGTCCGTCACGGTGACCGCGCCCTCGAATACCCTCGTGGTCGGGACGACCCTAGCCCTCACCGCGACCGTCTCGGCTGCGGGCGGCGCGCCGACGACGGTGACCTGGGAATCGTCCAACGCGGGCGTCGCCACCGTGTCGACGACCGGCGTGGTCACGGCCGTGGCGCCAGGGAGTGTGACGATCACCGCCACCTCAACGTTCAACACCGCGCGGTCCGGTTCGGTCGCGCTGACGGTGACTCCGCCGCCGAGTGTACAGTCGGTGACCGTGTCGTCGCCGGAACCCGCCTTGATCGTGGGTACCAGCGCGCAGCTGACGGCGACGGTGTCGGCCAGCGGTGGGGCGCCGACTACGGTCAGCTGGAGCAGCAGCGCGAACGCGATCGCGACCGTGAATGCGACTGGTCAGGTGACGGCCGTTGCACCGGGCACCGCGACAATCACCGCACGTTCCACCTTCGACACCACGAAGAGCGCGTCGGCCAGCATCCGGGTGGACGCCGCAGCCAGCGTGTTGTCGGTCTCGGTGGGGCCGGCATCGCTCACCCTTCAGGTGGGCAATCAGGGGCAGCTGACGGCAACGGTCACGGTGGGGAACAACGCGTCGAAGCAGGTCACGTGGAGTACGTCGAATGCAGCGATCGCCACCGTGGACCAGACGGGGAAGGTGACGGCGGTCGCCGCTGGCGCTGCCACGATCACGGCGGCGGCCCAGGCCGACGCGACGAAGGTGGCGACGGCGGCCGTGACGGTGTCAGCGCCGGCATTTCCCTCGACCGCAACGGTGCAAGCCGGTGCGGATTCCCAGTTCAATCCCAACTCGGTGGACATTGCCGTGGGCGGGACGGTGTCGTGGGTGTTTGCCGCACTCGCGCACAACGTGACGTTCCAGAGTGGGACCGGGGTGCCCGCGAGCATCGGGAACAGCTCAAACCAGACCGTCAGTCGGACCTTTGGTACGGCCGGGTCGTTCCAGTACACCTGCACGCTGCACGCGGGGATGGACGGGACGGTCGTCGTGCACTAGCGGTTGGAAACGGGCGCGACCCCGGGCTCGTGTGCCGGGGTCGCGTTCGTGCACGGCGGCACGCCTACCAGGGATTGAACTGGTACCCCTGCGCCTGGAAGACATTGAACGCGGTCATCGCCGAGATGGCCAGCTGTACGCCGGGGAGCAGCTCCTCGCGTTTCACCCCGCGAAAGCCGGCCGTCTGCCCACACAGCACCAGCTGCACGTTGTTGGCCAGCAGTTCTTCGACGAGGCGCTTGCTGGGGTTTGGCTTGCCGCCAAACCGGGCGCCGTAGGCGGAGTCGGAGAGGATGGCCATCCAGCCACTCCCGTGGAACACCGCGGCGGCGTGCACCCGCTCCTTCGGGATGCCGTGGCGCGCGTGCAGGTTGAGGTACCGGGCGATCGTGGTCAGCTGCTGGTTGGAGGCGGTGGTGTCGCCTTCGTTGATCTCGTAGAGCGCCTTGAAGACGTGTCCGTCCGGGATGACGAAGGTGGCGTTATCCACCTTCACGGTCTGGCCGGTGCTCTGGACCACCGGACCGGACGGCGTCATGCCGGGGATGGCCCGTGGGCGCGGTTGGGCGCCGGCCGCGGCCGCCACGAGGGAAAGCAGAATGACGGCGGAGGCGCGATGCAATCGCAACATGATGTCTCTTCCCGAGGCAGTGTTGCGTGGAGCATCGACTGTCATGTGGCACTTCGTCAAGGGCGCAGCGCACATTAAGGTGGAACGGAGGCGCGGGAGCTCCCTGGGTCCGGGAGCCTGGGACGGTCACGCCGTACGGAACGCCCTCGACATGCGGCGGCTGCGCCTCACCCCTGCCCGCGCCAGGCCAGTGCAATGAGCGGGCCGGTGATGGCGAACTGGGCGATCGTGAAGGCGGTCTCCAGCTGGATGAATCCACCCACCGAGGCCATGCGGTACTTCGCGGCAACCGGCAGCGTGGTGAACGACCAGGCGACAACCCCGGCGAGCGCGCCAAAGGTCAGGCCCTCCCGGAGCCAGCGATCGGGTGCGGTGCTGAAGAGGCGGGGATACAGCCAGGCAAAGGCCAACGCCTGGATCAACATCGAGGTGAGCCCGAGCGGGATGACGACCGCGTCCCGATACAGTTCGAGCCGGTCGTAGGCCGACTTGAAGGTCTTGAGGTGCCAGAAGTAGCCGAGCGGGAAAGTCGGCACGAGGTACGCAGCGACGGCGAACCAGAAGGCGCGGGGCATGGGCAGCTGGGCGGGAAGGTCACTTGCAACGCGCAAGCGAAAGTACACGTTGACTTGCATCACGCAAGAGGATTCCGTTCGGGCATGACACGCACTGCCCGATCCCGTCGTTCCGGTTGCCCCATCAGTATCGCATTGGAGCTGCTGGGGGATCCGTGGTCCCTGCTGATCGTGCGGGACCTGATGTTCAAGGGGATCCGCACGTTCTCCGGGTTCCAGCAGGCGGGGGAGGGGATCGCGACGAACATCCTGGCCGAGCGACTGAAGCGGCTCGAAGCCGCCGGGATCATCACTCGGCGCCCCGATCCGGACGACGGTCGCCGGGCGATTTACGCGCTCACGCCTCGTGGGATCGACCTCGCGCCGATGTTGGTGGAGATGGTGATCTGGTCCGCGCGGCACGAGGAGACGGATGCGCCGCCAGCGACGGTGCGGGCGATGAAGCGCGATCGGGATGCGTTCGTGCGCGAGGTTCGCGCGCGCCTGACCGGTCAGGCTATCAGCGCCAGTCGGGGCGAGGACCCGTCGGCGACATGAACTCCCCACATAGCAGGTGGCTGATGACGTGCGATGGCGGTCCACGGACGCTGGGACAATTCAGCAGGGCTGGCTTGGTGAATCGAACGAGCGCTCGCGATCGTAAGGCACGCCTTGGCTTCACGGCCACAGGTGCACGCGGATGGTAAACGCCGACATGAATTCCTTGCTCGCCGCCCTCCTGGACGGCTGGGAGCGAAACAACGTCGTCCTGCACAACCTGCTGCGCGCCCTCCCGGTCGCGGGGCACACGGCCCGTGCTACCCCCACAAGCCCCACAGTCGGCCAGATGTTCACCCATCTATGCCATGAACGCCTCGTCTCCGTGGAAGAGAACGCTCCGGAGCATGCCGGATCACGTCCGGCAGAGGAGTGGGGAACACCGGCGGATCCCGAAGACCTCCATGCGCTGCTTGACCATAGCGCCGAGCGTGTGCGAACCGCGGTGGTGACCCGGATGGGGGAGGGGCGTAGCCTGGATCGGTCCTTTGCCCATCCAGCGCAGTTGATCCAGTTCCTGATCTTCCATGAGGCATACCACCATGGACAGATCAAACTGGCCTTGAAGGTCGCGGGGACCCCGCTGTCCGATGACGAGACGGGCCCAATCACGTGGGATGTGTGGCGGCGCCGCTGATCAGCTGTGTTTCGCGATGACCTCGAGGAACTCGGCGCCGTACCGCTCCAACTTCGCTTGGCCAACCCCGGGAACCTGCAGCATCTCACTGGAGCTCCTCGGGCGGCGCGCGACCATCTCCAGCAGGACGCGATCGCCGAAGACGATGTACGCCGGCACACTTGCGCGGTCGGCCAGCTCGCGCCGTAGCGCGCGCAAGTGATCAAACAACAATCGCTCGTCCGCATCCAGATCCAGCGCATCACTTGGTCCGCGCGCCGCGCGCCCCCCGGCAGATTTCGACCAGCCCGGCTGCCGAATGCGTTCCTTCGTGGCAACCTGCGACAGCCGTTCCTCGATCGACTCACCCGTGCAGTGGTCGCAGGAGCTTCCGCAGGGCTCGATGGTCTCGTCGAAGTGGGCGACCAGCGCCTGGTGGCGGCACCGCGCCTGCTCCACGAGATCAAATAGCGCCACCGTTGCGGCGCGCGTGCGCTTGCGCAGCACGTCATCGTCGAGGCGGTCGAGGAATCGCTCGTGTTGCTTGACGTCCGCCCACGAGTAGAACAACACGCAGTCACTCGCGAGTCCGTCGCGTCCCGCGCGCCCGATCTCCACAATGCCGGGACTCGATGTCCTTCGGCATGTCGCGGTGGATGACGAAGCGCACGTTCGACTTGTCGATCCCCATGCCGAAGGCCACCGTCGCAACAACCACGTCAATGTCGTCGCGCTGGAAGGCGTCCTGGTTCTGGGCACGTTCCTCGGGGTCGAGTCCGGCGTGATAGGCACGCGCACGCACGCCGTGTTGCACGAGGAAGGCGGCGGTCTGCTCAACGCCCTTGCGGCTCTGGCAGTACACGATGCCGCTCTCCCCTTCGTGTGACTGGACCAGGGTCAGCAGCTCGCGGCGCGTGTTGCCGCCCTGGCCCTTCTTGCGGACCGCAATCCGTAGGTTGGGGCGCAGGAAGGATCCCTTGAACCCGGCCGGCTTCTGCATGCCGAGTTGCCGCAGGATGTCCTTGGCCACGGTGCGCGTGGCCGTGGCGGTGAGGGCGAGCACGGGGACGTCGAGCTGTTCCTTGAGGCCCTGCAGCCGTCGATATGATGGGCGAAAGTCATGTCCCCACTGGCTGATGCAGTGGGCCTCGTCAACGACGAGCAGCGAGATCGGGCATCCTTGGACAAACTCGCCGAGGTATCCGTCGAGGGCCTCGGGGGCCAGGTAGACCAGTTCGAAGGCGCCGTCGCGGAAGGCGGCGAGTCGTTCGCGGCGTTCCGCGGCGTCGATGGTGGAGTTGATGGTGGTGACCTTGTAGCCGAGTCCGGCTACCGCATCCACCTGGTCCTTCATGAGGGAGATGAGCGGCGAGATCACGAGCACGGTGCCGCCGAGGAGCCGTGCGGGGAGCTGGTAGGTCAGGGACTTGCCCGCCCCCGTGGGCATGAGGGCGATGCAGTCGCGCCCGGCGAGCACGGCGTCGATGACTTCGCGCTGGCCGGGGCGGAAGGCGTCGTAGCCGAAGACGTCGCGGAGGACGGACTCGGGGGTGAGGGGCGGGGCAGCGGTCACGTGGTGCGAACGATCCGGGTGCGCCTGACGAGTGAATCGACCAGTATAGTCGGTTCCTTTTCTACGGCGTCACAAATCCTTCGCGCTGAGCGGCGTCACGGAGGCGTTCGTCGAAGGTGATGAAGGCCGCTTCGCGCGGCGATCCTGCCCATTCCAGCGCGGCGGCCAGCTGCAGCGCATCGGCGGCACGGAGCGGATGGAGGCGAAGAAGCCGCAGCGCCTGGTCGCGCACGCCATCCGCGGGTTGAATCTCGAACCAGCTTTGCCGGAGGGAGTCGAGCAGCGACCGTGCCTCGATTTCCTGGGCGCGATCAAGGACCCCTTCGCGGTGCAGCCTCGCGATGGCCGACCCGCACTCGACCATCGACCCCCACCACACGACCGGCTCGGCGTCCTCTTCGAACAGGCGGCGCGCCTGTTCGGTGCGAGGTTGTCGGAGCAGCAGGGGTACGATTGCGGAGGAATCCCAGAACCTCACCAGCCAGACTCCCGTTCGTCCAAGAGGGCCTTGAGCGACTGGCCGTCGGGATCCTCCGGTCGGCGTCGGGTCCAGAAATCCTTCGGGAGCGAGGCCGTCGGTGCCCGGAGACGTCCGGTCTTCAATAGAAGGTCTCGGCGGCTCTCCTCGTGCTGGTCGCCGGTGACGGGGGCCAGACGCGCGATAAGGCGCCCGCGGTCGGTGACGAGCACTTCGTTCCCCTGTCGCACGATGTCGAGGAACGCGCTCAGGCGCGCCTTCAGCTCGGAGATCGAAGTGGTCGTTATCATATGACTATAATAGTCATCTTCGGGCTCCCGTCAATAACGGGGAGCGGTGAAAGCGCCTGCCAATGGGTAAACCCTACCGCGGTGACGACCCCGTGTAGAGCTCCATCCGCTCCGCCACGTGCACCCAGCCGCGCGACACGTCGCCCGGGTCGAGCCGGTCGAACATGTAGGAGGCGAGCCGGAGCTCCTTCGACCGATTGAGCACGGCAATCGACTCCACCCACGCGCCGCGACCCGTGCAGACCAGGTAGAGCGACGCGCCGCCGTGCTGTTCACGTACCGAGTCTACCCGCACACGGCTCCCGAGCAGGTTCGCGACGCGCGAGGCAAGCGTGGAGGCGGACATGGTGGAAGGGCGAGCGGTCGCATAGACCCGCACCTCCATCTGCCAGTTCCCGGGCTCACCGTCGAGGCGCGCCACTTGGATGGTGCTGAATTGCTGGGAGCGCCGCCACGCGGCCAGGGTGCGCGCAAACGGATCGGTGGATGTGGCCATCAGGGACAGGCGAAACGCACGCCCCACGCGTGACACGTCGCCCAACTCCGCGCCGGTTGCGACCAGGGGGCGCACGATCCCAGCGATCTCGCCGGGTGACCAAGTGGAGACCATCCCATCCCCTTCACGCCCGATCGGGTACTCCGCTGCGAACGGTCCTGCCCACGGCCGCGGCTCGGGGGTCGCCACTGCCGGGGCCGCGGGGGCCAGGCGCGACCACTGATGCATCGTCCAGGTGCCTAACGGGATGCCGGCATTGGTCTCCGCCCACAACCCGAGCTTCACGGCCTCGCGATACCGGGCCTCGAACACCAGGTCGCCCGCGCGGTTGCTCGCCATGCGAACCTCGCCGATCACCGTGTCCCGGGGATTCCCGTCGCCGTCGCGGTACCACCCCTCGAGGAATCGCTCGCTCACCACGCGCCCTGCATCGCACTCGTAGTCCCTGCCACGGCTCAAGACGTAGCGACGCACGGGGGTGAGGGAGAGCTGCGCGAGGTTCGCCGCGTACTCCTCGTCGGTCATCGCGAAGAAGCTCCCCTCCCGCCACCGGACCGCGGCGTGCCGCAGCTTGCCCGCCTCGTACTCGCCCGGGTCCCCGTGCTCGCGGGACCAGGCCCGTTGCGCGGCGATCAGCGAATCGCTCCGGCGCGTCGTGATCACCAGGGAGTCGTCAGCCTCTCCCTCGACGGTGATCGTCTCCCAGTTGAAGCGGGGTCGCCGGCGCCCGATGGACCGTCCGAGACTCGACTGGACGAACTCGCGGGCGAAGTCGACCCGCCACGTCCCCGAGATCTCGGGGCAGGCGCCACCGGTCAGGGCGGCCACCGTGCCGGGCATCGATGCCCACCCCTCCGGGTAGCCGTCACCACACGCCCCCGCGACGACCAGGGCCGGGAGCAGCAGCATGCGTTGGAAACCCCGCTCGATTCGATGCATCCATCCCGGACGCCGGAGCGGGACCGCCGGTCACGCGCACATGGGCGCCACGCAGGAGGGGTCAACGGAAGCCCACGGACGCAGCGAGCCGGGGCAATACGGCTCCCCTCAGCGGTGCGCTCGCATCACCCACCCGGGGGGCTGAAACACGGCTGGCACGTCTCGCCTCGATCCTAAGGTGCTGCAATGCCCCTGACGCCCATCAAGACAGGCTCCATGAGCGATGTGCGGCGCTCGCCAGTCGGCTGCGTCTCTGCTCCCAGTCCGGCATCGCGCGGCTGAGCAGTCGATAAAAGCGGGGGGAATGATGGGGCTCGATGAGGTGGAGCATCTCGTGCACGAGCACGTAATCAATGCACGACGCCGGAGTCTGAAGCAGCTCAGGGTTGATCGTGATGGTCCCCTGTGCGGTGCAGCTTCCCCATCGCCGTTTCATTCGCCGAACTCTTAGCTGTACGTCCAGCTTCGTGAGCATGGCGATGGCGCTCTGCAGCTGCGCCATCCGCTTCAGGAAGACGGCACGTGCGCGCTGGCCGTACCAGGCAAGGACCGCAAGGCGGACCGCCGCTGTGCCAGCTCCCCGGGATACCCGCACGACAAGTCGCCCCGATCGAATAGCCACTCCGCGCCCGGTGCGTTCGATGCGAAGGCGATACTGCCGCCCCAGATACCAACAACTCTCGGCCTGCGCGAACCGATGAGGCGGCATCGGCGCGCAGTCCTCGAACGTCTTCAATTGGCGAGCAATCCATGACCTCCTTGCATGTACGCGCGCGGTCACCCGTTCGAGCGGTCGGGAGGCCGGGGCACGTACCTCGACACGGCAGTCCGGGAACACCGTGATCACGAGGTCGCGGCGATTCTCCTGGATCAGATCGTACGAAAAGGAGCGGCTGCCCATGGGAAGCGCCGAGGCGTTGGACGGTCACGCAGGTTTCCGTCGCCGAGCCACGTTCAGAACGTCATCGAGGAGGGCGTCCATGTCGTCCAGCGACATGGTGAGGCCGTGTCGGTCTCTGAGCTCGAAGAGTTCGTCCTCGATCTCTGTCTTCATGCGATTCTGGACGTCCGGGTTGTCCACCCAGTTCACGACGCGTCGGCTGTCGATGATGTCGTCGATGGAAACCGCTGTGTCGGCGCCGAGCTGCTCCAGCCTGGTCGGATCGGCCTCGTACTTGGCCAGTCGTTCGCGCACGAGACCGTAGTATGCGGTCTTCACTGGATCGTATCGCACGGCCGGAGGGAGGTCGTCCTGCGGTCGCTCGGTCACCGAATCCGCGACGCCGTGAACACGTGCGAGGTACTCAGCGTCCGAGATCCGTCCGGCCCGCCACTCGGCGATTGTTTGCTCAAGGAGCGAGGAGAATTTCAAGTAGAACGCCGGGTCGTCCTCCATGCGCTCGCGGATCGTCTTCGCGGTACGGTGCGCAATGAGGTCCGCCTTGGAGGAGACCGACCCGGCCGCCGCGACCTCTCGTGCGAACGCCTCTCGATTGAAGATGTCGACGAGGGGCGTGATCGTCTCGACCTCGCCGGTCCCGACGTGCCGGTCCAGCAGACGCTGGATCCTGGGTTCGTAGTCGCCGAAGTCCACGACTTCGGCGTACCGTCGCCTGACGGCGCGACGTAACGCCTCGAAGTACCGCAGGTCCTCGCGATACTTCCGGACGCGGTCCTCGGACGTGTGCTCCACGAAGTGCGCGCTGCCGAAGGCGACCGCCGCGGTGCGTGCAAATTCTGCGAGTGCATGATAGAACTCATCTCGCACCGCCTCGTCGGCGAGAAGGCGCTCGTACTCCTCTTGATCGCGCCGGTTGCGCACGCTGGCGAAGACGGCCCACAGGTCGGTGTGGAGCTGCGGAAGGCGCCCGGTCTCCGCAGCGACGTCGATCAGCGTGCCCTCCAGATCCTGAGCCTCGAAGCCGGGGAGCGATCCGTACAATTCGAGGGCTTCGTTGAGGCCGTGAAGGACTCCGGCGTAGTCGATTACATAACCGAAGTCCTTGCCCTCGTACACGCGATTCACGCGCGCGATAGCCTGGAGCAACGTGTGCTCCTTGAGCTTGCGCGTCAGATAAAGCACCGTGTTGCGGGGCGCGTCGAAACCCGTGAGCAGCTTGTCGACGACGATCAGAATGTCGGGATCGTCGCCGTACTTGAAACGCTGGATGAGGTGCTTGTTGTAGTCCTTCTCGTCAGTGAAACGACCCAGGGGACCGACCATGCTGCGCCAGAACTTCACAACCTCGGACCGATTGTCCTCGCGCACGTCCTCGTCACCCTCCCGGTCGTCGGGAGCGGAGATGAGGACCTCGGTACTCACCATCCCTGCCTCGTCGAAGTGCTTCTTGTACAGGATCGCGGTCGCCTTGTCCGGCGCCACGAGCTGGCCCTTGAAGGCACCCTTCCAACCGTTCCTGAGGAAGTGGGCGCTCGCATCCCAGGCAATGGCGGCGACCTTCTGTTCCGCCTTGTTGAGTTGAGAGGTCGAACTGAACTTGCGCTTGAGATCGGCGACTTGATTCGGCGTGAGGGTGGCCGTGATGCGGTCGAACCAACGATCAATCTGGTCGCGATCCACGATCTGCGGGACGTCACGACCTTCGTAGAGCAAGCGCACCACTGCCTCGTCGGCGACCGCATCATTGATCGTATAGACGGGGCGGATGAGGCCCCCGAATTTCTCGACCGTGTTCTTCTCCTTCTTCGCTACCGGGGTGCCTGTGAACCCGATGAAGCAGGCGTTGGGGAGCACGCGCCGCATGTTGGTGTGCAACGTGTTGTACTGCCCGCGATGGCTTTCGTCCACCAGCACGAAGATGTCCCGGGACTCGAGGCGAAGCTTCGTCTTGGTCGACGCTTCGAACTTGTCAATGACCGTGGTCACCACCGGGTGCTTGGCGCTCTCGAGAAGCTCGGCGAGATGGCGCCCGGTTCGCGCGCGTATCGGCTCGAGGCCGCAATGCTGGAAGGTCCCCCAGATCTGTTCGTCCAGGTCCACGCGGTCGGTGACGAGCAGAACCTTTCGTTGGGGAATGTGCGCCGACTCTGCGATGGCCGTTGCCAGCATGACCATCGTGAGCGACTTCCCGCTCCCCTGCGTATGCCACACCACGCCGCCCCGTCGTCGGCCCTCGGCGTCCACGTCCCGAATGCGATCGAGGACTTCCTTCACGGTGAAGTACTGCTGATACCGGGCGATCTTCTTCTCCCCGGCATCGAAGATGACGAAGCGGTGTGCAAGCTCCAGCAGACGGTCTGGGTGGCACAGAGCAAAGAGGGCACGATCCTGCTCGGTGACTCCTCGACCCTGGGCCAGCAGCGCATCGAAGTAGCGCCGGACGTGCCTGAAGCGGTTCCCGAAGATCGCCTCGGCCACGTCCATGGCGGGATGGGTATTGATCAGCTGGAGCAGGGCGGTTTCATCGAGATGCTCCTTCCACGATGCCCAGAACTTCTGCGATGTACCGACGGTGCCGTATCGCACGGCATCGGGGCAGCTCGCGAGGAGGAGTTGCGCGTACCAGAAGAGGCGAGGGATGTACTCGTCGCGCTGGTTCCGGATCTGCTGGGAGATCGCCTCCCTCACCGGATCGCTCCGTAGTGCGGCGTGTTTGCACTCGATGACGCCGAGTGGAATCCCGTTGACGAATAGGACCAGGTCCGGGCGGCGAGTGTCGGTGCTGCCGCCCGACTCGACGCTGTACTCCTCGGTCACGTGAAACGTGTTGCGTTCGGGATGCTCCCAATCGATGTAGCGGATCGTGAAACTCTTCAGGTCTCCGTCGATCGACTGCGTAACCGACTTTCCAAGACGGAGGAGGTCGTAGACGCTCTCGTTGACGCGAAGGGCAGTGTCGGGCTCACGATTCTCCAGGGTTTGGACAGCCTCCTGAACACTCGCGTCGGAGTAGGCATACTCGTTCCCCTTAAAGCGGATAGCATTCAGGATGCGGAGCTGCCTGGTGAGCACGTCGGTGAGGATGACGCGAGACGCGCGGCCGCCACGCGCCCGAAGTGCTTCCTCGGGGGTCAGGTACTGCCAGCCGAGGTTGACGAGCAAGAGGAGCGCCGGGATTTGGGACGCCTCGTCTTCTCGCCACTCCGGAGTCGGGAGGTAAGGGGCCGTCATGGATCGGGGATGGCCAGTTCGCCGGAGAGGAGCTTGTCGATCACTGCTCGTCGGAACTTCTCTATCCTTTCCGCAAGCCGGGTCAGGATGTCGATTTCGCAATCAACGGCATCCAGGCAGGCCGCGATGTTGTCCTGAACATGTCGCGGCGGAACGTGAATCTCGACTCGCAGGAGATCCGAAGGATTCACTCGCCTCGCCTTTCGACCGCCGTTTGCGAGTCGCACCTGCTTTCGATAGAAGCCGGGCCAGCTGAGGAAGTGCAGCAACCAACGAGGGTTGATCTCGGGCGACACATCGAAGGCGGGTAGGTCGAGCGTTGACTCGTACCCATCAAGTTCCGGCGGCACGATGCCAAATGCGCCATTCAGGAAGTCGAGTTTGCTGTAGATCAGCTGCCCGGCCCGGCGACGATAGTACTGCGTGCTCTGACTGCCGGAGCGGCTACCGGCTTTCGCCAAGACTCCGCGCCCGTAGAGCCGAACGGTCAATTTGCGGGCTGTCGCACCGGATGACGCCACGAGCCTGGACTCGTGAAGTAGATCGCGGAGCTGAAACGGTGAAGCCGCAAAACTCCTATGTCCGCTGGCAGACGGGAGGACAGAAGAAAGCAGGTCACGTCGCCACGCACGCCTTGCCTTCGCTAAGCGCGATGTCACATCCGCTTGCCGGGCTAGGGAATCGAGCACGTCCGCCATGCGGCCGCGAGCTTCCGCAGGCGGGGTAGGCACGGCGATGCCAACGAATGCATGTTGACCAATGTTCTTCATGCTCCCGCTTGTTCCGGTCGCACGACGGCGAATGGCGGCACGGGTATGCGGTGCGTTGACCACGTGGACAAGCCAGCGCGCAGTTGCGTCATCGTCCACAATCAGCCGAGCGCGCCAGATCTTGTCAGGGAGGTGCAGGTGGGGAAAGGTGGCGGGAGCGCGTGCAGCGAGGCCGACGAGGTCCAGTGTGTTGGCTCGCGAAACGAGCACATCGCCGGCTCGCACGGACGGTCCCATACGCGGCAGCTCCGATGCTAGGATCGCCTTGTTCTCTTCAGGCAGGAACTGGCCTGCGCTGATCGCGCTGACCTTCAGTACCCCATGTTCGTCCCGGCCAGCTGGCCGATCCTCGGCATTGACGGAGACTCCAGCTTCGAATGACTCAATCACAGAGGAAAGCGGTCGAATCGGATATCGCGGCGCCGCCATCATCCGATTCCCAGCGTACGGAGGTGTTGCTGTACCTCTGTCCGGGCCTCAAGCAGCTCGCGCTCGAGTTGTGCGATCTCTGACTGTATCGTGGAGAGATCCAGCGCCTCTTCCGCCTCGAATGTATCGATGTACCGGGAGATGTTGAGGTTGTACTCGTTCTCCGTGATCTCCGCGCGCGTAGCGCGGTGTGCGAAACGCTCGATGTCCACGTCTCCTGCTACCCCACGCACGATCCGGTTGATGTCGTCCTCGCGCAGCCTGTTCTGACGCTTTCCCTGTTCGAAGCCCCTGCTCGCATCCACAAACATCACGTCAGTTGATGTGCGCCCCTTCCGGAAGAGCAGGATTGCGGCAGGAATCCCCGTACCAAAGAAGAGATTCGCCGGCAAGCCGATCACCGCTTCCAGCAAGTTCTCCTCGATCAGCTTCTGACGGATCTTGCCTTCCGCACCACCACGAAAGAGCACGCCATGGGGAACGATCACTCCCACGCGTCCGCCGTCCTCCACCGCACTCTCGACCATGTGCGAAATGAAGGCGTAGTCTGCTTTGGACTTGGGCGGCGTTCCTCGATGAAATCGCCCGTACCGATCATCAGGTGCCTTCTCAGCGCCCCACTTGTCGAGCGAGAAGGGCGGGTTCGCAACCACGACGTTGAAGCGGCGAAGCGCAGATCCTTCAACCAGCTTCGGGGCGTTCAGCGTGTCGCCCCACTCAATGCGCGCGTTGTCGACCTCGTGCAGGAACATGTTCATCTTGCACAGTGCCCAGGTCTGTCCGTTCACCTCTTGGCCAAAGAGCGAGTAATTGTCTCCGCCCACTTCGCGGGTCATGCGGATCAGCAGCGACCCCGAGCCGCACGCGGGATCATAGATCGTCTCACCGGGCTTTGGCGCGAGGAGCCTTGCCAGGAGCGTTGCGACTTCCGGGGGTGTGTAGAACTCTCCGCCCTTCTTGCCTGCATCGCTCGCGAACTTGCCGATGAGGTACTCGTAGGCGTTGCCGATGACGTCCATGTGTCCCACGTGGCTGGGCCGCATGTCCAGCTTGGGGTTCGCGAAGTCATCAAGCAGGTGTCGCAGCCGTCGGTTGCGCTCACGTGTTTCGCCGAGGTTGGGCTCGCTGTTGTAGTCGATGTTTCCGGAAGACGTTCTCCAGCTTGGAGCGGTTGGCGTCCTCTATAGCCTCCAGCGCCTGGTTGATCAGCTCACCGAGGTTGCTGGCATCGCGTCGCTCATACAGCCAGGAGAACTCGCTGGTCGGCGGGACAACGAAGCGCTCACGCGAGAGCGCGCGCTCCACGCGGACCTGATCGTCCGCGTACTTGCGCGCGTATTCCTCGCGTTTGTCTGCCCAGGTGTCGCTCACGTACTTGAGGAAGAGCATCACCAGCAGGTAGTCCTTGTATTGCGAAGGGTCCACCGTGCCGCGGAAGGTGTCGCAGGCGCGCCAGAGGATATCGTTGATCTCCTGCTGGCTCCCGCGCGGTGTGTCAGGGCTCGTCATTGGTTCAACTCCGCACGCGCGAGTAGTTCGCGCGCAATCCGTTCATTGGTCAGGTCGTGCTGCCTCTGAGTGGAGGCAGAAAGTCGTTCGAGGAGTGTCCGTTCTTGTACCATCGCGGCGCCAAGGCACGCGACGGTCCGTTGGGTCGCGCGATCCGGGAGTGGCAGGCGTAGTTCAGCGAAGGGCTTGCGTTGCACCAGCGGCGTTCCAGCGCCTGTGCGGATGTCTGATATCGCTCGCTGGGCTGCCGGTTGATTGAGCCACCACGTGAGGTAGGCGGCGTCGATGTCGGCCCCGGGACGCAGTACATAGAAGGAGACCGGTGCTACGGAGCGTTCCGGGACCTCTTCCAACCAACTTGCGACGTTCCGGGCACCGCGGGACATGAAGAGCACATCCCCAGGTTGAACCCGATACCGATCGGCGTCTCGTCCCGGCTCGAACGAAAAGCGGTCTGACTCGGTAAACCGGTAACCCGCACCAGGGGTCAGATGGCGACTCAGGATGAGCTGGTGGCTCCCACCCTCCACATGCTCCATCCTCCCCTCGATCGACAGCCCCGGGCGGACCTCGGCGATATCACCGATGGCAGACAGCGTTACGGCCGAGGTCCCGGTGTTCACGTCAAACCTGGTCGTTGCATGTTGGGCGGTACCGGAGCATCAGGTCGCTTTCGATCTCCAGGCGGCGAGTGGACGAACGTTCGCCCAGCCAGCCAAGGTGCGTCCAGCCATTTCGATCGAAGCAGGCCTGCTTGTGGTGGTTCGCCATCCGGTCCTTGAGGTTCTCGGTCTCGCCGACGTAGAGGACGGTGCCGCTGGACGTGTTTCGGAGGATCACGTACACCCCGGGGACTTCATTCCACGTGAAGTGTCGAGGATAAGCGGTGAATTGGTACTGCTTCCCTGACTTCCCGGTCAGGGCAATCTGGGCCTCACTGGTCGTAACGCTCACGGTCTTCCCCCTCCTTGGGGGCTGAGGCCGTATGGACGGGACCCGGAAGACGACGTATGTTGGCGCTGCCACACCCCAACACGATCGCAGGGACGCCCACGCGAACCTCGAAAAGGTTGATCGAGAGGCCCGCGCGTCAACGCGGGCCTTCTCTTTTGCGCCGAGTAAACTGTATCCTCGGCGCAAACGGATAGATACGCGGCGTCTGGCGGCCTGTCAACCGTCTTTATTGTGAGTAACGGCTTTCGTGTTAGAGGATTTCATATTTGCTTTTGACGTAATACGGCAACATTATTGACGTCAACTTCAGATATTTCCGGAATTGTCGATCGGACGAGACGATTTCCACCCACAGCTTGATCGCCGGCAGACAGGTGAGCTGACCCGACTGGTCGGTGAGCTTGACCACTTTCGGGGGCATTGGCGCAAGCTCCAGGAACTGCGTGCGGAGCGACTAGCCCAACTGCGGCACGTGAGTACGGTGGAATCCACCGGCTCGTCCACCCGCATCGAAGGGGCGGGACTCACCGACGCAGAGGTCGCACAAGTTCTCGGGGGACTCCGGGTAGACTCGTTCCGGCAACGCGACGAGGAAGAGGTACGCGGCTACGGTGAGCTGCTCACCACGATCTTCGAAAGCCACGATTCCATCCCGCTCACCGAGAACCACCTCAGGCAGCTCCACGGGCTCCTGCTGAAATACTCCTCGCGGGACGAGCGGCATCGCGGGGAGTACAAGACGCTCCCGAACGACGTGGTGCTCAAGGACGGGGACCGGGTCGTCGAAGTGCTCTTCGAGACGGCAACACCGTTCGCGACGCCGCGCCTCATGAGCGAGCTGGTCGACGCCACGAACGCTGCGCTCGATGACCGAACGCTGCACTCCCTGGTCGTCATTGCGCGGTTCGTGGTGGACTTCCTTGCGATTCACCCGTTCCAAGACGGCAACGGCCGCCTCGCGAGGGCCGTCACGGTGTTGCTCCTGCTGCGGGCAGGGTATGACTACGTCCCTTATGCGTCCCTCGAGCGCGTGATCGAAGAGAACAAGCAGGCCTACTACGCCGCGCTACGCGAGTCACAGATCGCCATGCGGGCTGACCCTGCGGCATTCGGGACCTGGCTCCTCTTCTTCCTGGGGGCCCTGCGCGCGCAGCAACGCGCGCTGGAGGCCAAGCTGCAGATCGAGCGCGATCTCGCGGAGCTCTCGTCACTGCAGCAGCGAATCGCCGCGCTCATTGTGGAGCGCGGGCGCGCCACGTCAACGGAGATCGCGGATGCGCTTGGTGAGACGTCGCGCGTCATTCGCTATCACCTCGACATGCTGACGGAACGTCACGTGATCGAGCCCAGAGGTGAGAAGCGGGGGCGGTACTACGTGCCCTCAGGCTCAGGTCCGCACCCTCTCCCAGCAAAGCCCGCCCGGGGCACAAACGCGATTCTGGCTGAGATCCTGCGTGGTGGCGGCCGCATCACGCGGGACGACCTCATCTCCCTGGTGCGACAGCACGAGTACGACCCCCGCACGGTTGGAATCTTACATGGGCGCCGGCTTGCTCATTTGCGCCGGGATGCGTCGACCGGGGAAAGCGTCCTGACGGCGCGTGGCGAAGAGCTGGCACAGCAGTATCTGCTGGCGGAGCGCCTCGGCGGGAAGGGCGCGAACGACGAATGAGTCCTGAACTGCCGCCAGACTTTCGCCACGACGATCCGGGTGAGTCGCGGGACGCAATGGTCCTGCGCGCGTTGACCGAGATGGACCCGGGGCTTGGCGGCCTATTCAAAATCGGGCGCGAGCTGTGCGGGCGACCTTCGGAGCCTGGCTTGGGACAGCTCATTGCGCACACCGGACGGGAGCTAGTGAACGGCGTCTTGCGTCAGCTCGACGCACGGGCGGAAGGTGCGCGTCAGGAAGCCGAACGCGACCCAGCGAGCATCGCGCGGGCGGTGACGGTCCGACTGCGCGAGACGGCGGGATCAGTGACAACAGAAGCGGAACAAATCACGCTCATCACGGAGATTCTGGAGCGTAACGCCGCTACATCCCAGACGCGCCAAAGGTCGCGGATTGCATCGGCTGTCTCGCTGCATCATAGTCATCCCGTCGTCAAGGAATGGCTCGACGTGCACCGGACGTTCCACAGTGCCGCTCACTACTCGGCTGAGCGATCCCACACGGACACGCAGGCGTTGCGGGCTTCGTTCGAGAAGCTGGCGCACTTGCTCTTCGGAAGGGTCGGCCCAGTGTTCGGCGCGTATGATGAGCTGGATGCACTTGCGGTCAAGCACAACCCAGGCAGTGCAGACACTGAACGGCTGCGTGCCCTGCTCGCGCGCCCCGTGCAGGCCAGACACTTCTTCAGGATCGCTCCGCTCGATTGGCTTGAGCCACTGCGGGAACATGGACTGCTTGGCCATCCTCCTGAACGCGAAAAGCTTGGGAACGGCTGGCGCGCAGCCGATTGGCCTGCCGGGGAGTATCTCCTTCGGGTGGGGGCGACCCAACCGGACGTCGTGGTAGAGGAGCTCAGGAGGATACCGGCATCCCTCGACAATCCGTGGGTGCTCGGGCTTGTGGCGGATGCGGCAACTCGCCTCCCGGCTCCTGCAGCAGCCGAACTAGCCCCCGTCATCTGCGCCGGACTCAGGCTTGAGACCGCGCCGTATTTTGCGCGTCGGGCTATCAAGGCTGCGATCCGACTCGCCGAGGAGGCGGAGCCGTGCGCGCGGCACATTGCCGACGCTCTCCTGTGGCCGACTCCAAAGCAGCCGCTGCCCATGGAAGGCGGAGAGGATGCGACGGACTACGGCGCACGATTCCGTGAGCAAGCATCCTCACTCGCTCGAGGGGATGCGTGGGTGGTGGGTCGCCTCCAGAGCTTCGACCGTGACCTCGTTGTCGATAAGCTGTTGCCATCCCTCGAAGAGATCGATATCGGCGAAGCTCTCACATTCTGTACTGAACGATTGTTGCGATGGATGCGCGAGATCGACCGGGGGCGAATTGCGTTTGCGACCGCCTTTAGGGCCGCACGCCTATCCCCTGAATCCCAGTCGGAGACGGACGAAGGGGCGAGCGAGAGCCTACTCTCTGAGGGCTCCAGTGCCCGGTGGTGTCCAGATCTCGAGGGAAGTCGGGACAACGACGGGGTCTGCGCACGGATGGCGTGTCACATCCTGGCCCAGTCCCGTCGATGGATCGGCGCCGGCGCGAGTGCAGATGTTGTTGTTCAGCTCCTGGAGGATCCCTCGATGGAAATCCTGCGCCGCATCCAGTGGAAGCTGATCGGCGAACAGGAACTCCTGAGCGAGCCTCTGCGCACGCGCCTTGACCGACTGCTCATGAGTGACGAGTCGGATTCTCCGGCCTATCGGGCTGGCGAAGTTGCACCTCTTCTGCGCAAGCACTTTGCATCCGCGAGTCCGCAGGCACAAAACGCTTTCGTTTCGCGCATCGAGGCAGGGCTCGACGAAGAGAGTATCCGTCGAAAGTTGGAATTCTGGGGGGTTGAAGACTCAGGGCCGGAGCGCGCCAGGATCCAGGAGTCATGGCAAAGCACGCGATTGCGGTGGTTCCACGACCGAATACCCCTACAACTAAGTGCCCTCGCAGCGCGCCTCGGGGTCGCGCCCATCGTTCCGGATGCAAGACAGCGGTCGCTCGATGAGCGAGGATCATGGTCCAGCGGTGTCGTGAGCGTGGGACACCGAAGCCCGTTCTCGCTGGAAGAGCTGAAGGGGATGCGAGCGCCGGATCTCGCGCGGACGCTTGCCACCTGGACCCCTGCGGATGACAACGATGACCCGTTCGAGGCTGCGTCGGCCGCCGGACTCAATGCTACTTTGCGGGAGTTGATTGGAAATGAACCCTCTGCGCTCGTAGAGCTGATACCTGAGCTCGCACGCCGGAACGTGCCCCTGCGGATGATTGGCGCTGTGGTTCGGGGTCTTGACGATGCGCTGCGTGCCAAACGCCCCGTTGTCGGGAGCATCGTGCGCGGCCTTGCGACCTATGCTTGGGACGCTTGCGAGCGGGCCATCAGTACGAACGTGAAGGAAGCGCTCGACGAAGTCCCTATCGCAGTCTGCGACCTCCTGGAGACCTCCATCCGCCAGGAGGGCGTCGCACAGGATCACGTCGAGGCAGTGATGGCGTTCGTTGAGGCGGCACTCTCGTCTGCTCTCCTCCTGAGAGCCACAGACTCCGAACCGGCTTCCCACGGGGCCGACGCACTGTGGCACGCCAGACGCTCAAGCCCGCATGCGCGCGTCGTCGAATTGGCGATGTCCGTCACCTGGACGCGGTTCCTTCAGCTCTATCCGGACGCTACTTGGCCGCCACCAGCCGACACCGCCCTGCGCAAGAGTACCACGCAATTGCTCGACGCCGTGCTGGCCGACGAGCGAATCGGCGCATCGGCTGTCGAGGCCGCGATAGGACATGCGATGCCACGCCTGATTTGGCTTGTTCCGGAGTGGGTTGAGGCCAAGGCTGAGCGGCTCTTCAGGTCAGACGGTCCGTCGCCTCGCCCGGCGTGGGAGACATACCTGCTGGAGTCGCGGATGCGAGCGCCGGCCTTCGAGTTTCTTCGGAGCTGGTATGCGGAGATGTCCCGCCAGTTCATCCGGGCAGATGAGCCGCAACAGTCGCCTCTGACCGAGGCGTTCGTGCTTCATGTTATGGCAGCTGCAGCCCAGGGTCTCTGTAAGGTCGGCGATGCGGATCAGCTCCTGGAAAACACCTTCGCTTGGGCACCGCTCGAGGATCGACGTCGCGCGTATTGGTCGGTCTTTCGCGGTTTCGCTGATAGCACCGAAGCCGATGTCGGAGCGCTCGTTACGCATGTGATTCAGTTCTGGGAGTGGAGGGTAGGTGTGTTAGAGCGTGAATCCGACAATCCGGAGAAGATGAGGGAGGCAGACGCCCTGCACTGGTTCATTGTGACGCCCCACCTCCCACCCGCGGACGCGCTGCGCCTCGGTTTGCGGACGGTTCGACTGCCCACGCCCGAGTCGCATGTGGCTCTCCAGACGTGGAGCCGTCTCGCTCGATTGGCCCGCCACGATGTTGACGTGGCATTGGAGATTACAACCGCACTGATCGACCGGGCGCTCGCGGGTAGTCATCAGTACCTCCCGTTCGAGGACGTCGCGCCGGTCTTGCGTATGGCGATATCAGCTGGCGGCGACGTGCGCAAACACGCAATAGCACTCGTCAATCGGTTGGGCGAGGCAGGTCGAGACGAGTATCGCGAGCTTTGGCACACCTCGCGCGCGTGAAGAGATTGCCGATCGGTAGCGTCGGGGAGCGCGGACCATTAGATGACCTCTCAGACGGCGGGGATCGGCGGCTAGGTGGACAAACGGCGCTCTGGTTAGGGAGGGCTATCCGTCAAGAAAGCTCCGCATCGCGGCGAGTCCCTCCTCGAGCTGTGCCATGCTGGACGTGTACGACATCCGGATGAACTCGTTCGCACGATGGTCACCGAAGTCCTTCCCGGGAGTCACGGCAACCCCCGTGGCCTCGAGCAATCCCATCGCAAAAGCCCAACTATCGTGCGAGTGCTGCGTGATGTCGGCATACACATAGAAGGCGCCATCCGGCTCGCACGGCACGCGCAACCCCATCTCGGCCAGGGTCGGCAGCAGGAAGTCGCGCCGCCGCTGCATCTCCGCGCGCTGTACTTCATAGATCGCGGT
>JADJRJ010000003.1 GCA_016712265.1 Gemmatimonadota bacterium
GCGGGACCGGCAGCGGGTCAGGATCGAACCGGCGACCGGACTAGGGCGACGGGACGGACGGTGACGCCAGCCGAGCTGATCCCATCGAGCTCGGCTGGCGAATCTGCGTAACGTGACGCGAGTCGATCGACAGTTGCATTTGTGCCTGTCTGGTGAAAATTGCGACTCATTATGGAGCCGCTAGGGAGATTTATCGACCCGCCGAACGGGAGTTTCTTCCTTCTCGGGCCGCGAGGCACAGGGAAGACCACCTGGCTGCGGCAGCGGTTCCCGGAAGCACTAACCGTCAACCTCCTCCAGCCGGAGACCTTCCGGGGAGATGTCGGCGCGGCCGGAGAGGTTGCGCGAGCTGGTGCGCGGGAACCGTGAACGGCGGGACGTCGTGGTGGACGAGGTGCAGCGGATACCGGAGCTGCTCCATGTCGTACGACTTGCTCGAACAGCCCGACCCGCCGCGGTTCGTGCTCACGGGGTCCAGTGCCCGCAAGCTCCCGACGTGGGGCGTCAATCTCCTCGCCGGTCGTGCGGCCATGCGCGAGATGCACCGTTCCTCGCGGCGGAGCTTCCCACCTTCTCGTTGGAGGAGCGCCTGCGCACCGGCCTAGTCCCGTTGGTTGTTGGTGCGGGAGACCCGGCCGACGCCCTGTCCGCATACGTCGCAGCGTACGTCGACAGGGGCGTGCGCGCCGAGGGTTTGGTCCGGAACGTCGGCGACTCTCGCGATTTCTGGAAGCGATCAGCTTCTCGCACGGCGGTGTGCTGACGCTCAGCAACGTCGCGCGAGAGGCCGCGGTGAGTCGCAAGGTCGTGGAAGGTTACGTGGACATCCCTGGACGACCTCCTGGTGGCCTTTCGCCTGCCGGTGTTCAGCCGGCGCGCCAGTCGGGCCACGGTCTCGCACCCGAAGTTCTACTTCTTTGATGCAGGGTCTTCCGGGCGTTGCGCCCATCCGGACCATTGGATCGCCCAGCCGAGATCGAGGGGCGGCTCTGGAGGACTGGTCGCGCAACACCTCCGCGCATGGATCGCCTACTCGGGAACGTCGCTCGATCTTTCGTACTGGCGGACTCGCGGGGGACAGAGGTGGACTTCGTGGTATACGGCGAGAGCGACTTCTTCGCGCTCGAGGTCAAGCACGCGGATCGCGTGCGCACCGCCGACCTGAGCGGGCCTCCGGTCGTTTGTCACCGAGTACCCGGAATGCCGGCCCATGCTCCTGTATCGTGGGCAGGAGAAGCTGGAGATTGGCGGCATCCCCTGCTGGCCCGTGGACACCTTTCTCCGGCAGTTGCGCTCCCGGCGTCGACGCCGTACCTCGGCGACCGGCATAACGCCCGCGCGCGCCCAGGCGACCAGTATCGCACCTGGCCGCCTGACCCAGCAGCATTACCGCTTCGACGTCCGTGCGATGAACCGCGTCAGCACCTCGCGCCACTGCTTCAGCAGCGGCTCCTCCACGTACATCATGTGCCCCGCCGGAAAGTCCTCGCGTGAGATGTTGTCGCGCAACTCGGGCGGCAGCCCCATCCGGTCCATCGTCCATGACGCCGCGAAGTAGGGCGTTGCGAGGTCATAGATCCCGTTGATCAGCAGCACCTCGAGCTTGGGGTTCCGCCGGATCGCCATCGCCAGGTCCGGCGCCACGTTAGGCGACGCGAACCCGAACGGCACCCCAAGCCCCGCGCGCGTCCACCGCCACCCCGGCGTCGCCCCACTCGGCACATACTCGCGCTCGCCGTCGTAACCGAGTTCGGTGCGCAGGTAGGCGTTGAAGGCCGAGGTGTAGGCCGAGGAGAGTGCGGTCGATTGCGGATCGTGCGATGGAGAGGGCGAGAGGACGTCACCTGCAGGACCCGTGAAGCGCGCGTCCAGGCGTCCTACAACGAGTCCCTTGTCGCGCATCAGCTCCGCTTCGTATTGCGACGCCGTCACGCGAAGATCCGCACGATCGAGGAAGACCGGGTCGAGCCCAGTGTACTGGTGCATCTTCTGGATTACTTGTCGACGACGCGCCGGATCGAGTGTACCCGCGGCGAGCAGTGCCGTCGCGTATTCGGTGAGCGACCACTCCTCCACTTCCTTCATGAACGCCTTGAGGTCGCTCCGCTTGCCGCCGGGGAGCTTGCCGAGGTACTCCGAGGTGACCGCGTACGAAGGGAAGTTGACGATGTACGGCAGGTCGTCGCCCGGGGCAAACTGCAGCGTGTTGAACTGCGGCACCGCCGACACCAGCACAATGCCGTTGAGGTCGATGTTGGCGCGTTGTAGGTGGCCGGCGAGCACGGCAGACCGCGTGGTGCCATAACTCTCGCCCAGGAGGTAACGCGGCGAGTTCCATCGCTGGGTCTTGCTCAAGTACCGGCGGATGAACTGCGCGAGCGACGCCGCATCTTCATCCAGCCCCCAGAAGTCCGCGCCGCGCGCCGGCGCCACCGGCTTGCTGAAACCGGTGCCAATGGGATCGATCATGACGATGTCGGCCACGTCGAGCAGCGTGAAGGCGTTGTCCACGATCTCGTACGGTGGCGGCGCCTGTTGCCCAACAAGCGGCGTGCGTACGCGCCGCGGCCCCATGATCCCCATGTGCAGCCAGAACGAAGCTGAGCCCGGGCCGCCGTTGTAGGAGAAGATCACCGGACGCGCTGCGCGGTTTGGCGCGTTGGTGCGAGCGTAGCTGGTGAAGAACAGCTCGCCCGTCGCCTTCTCGGCTGTGTCCCGCAGGATGATGCTGCCCACGGTGGCGTCGTATTCCACGGCCTGCCCGCCGACCTGGAGGGTGTGGCGTGTGGTCCAGTTTGCCGGTTTGGGCTCCCTGGGCGGAAAGGACGACCGGGATCGCGAGGATGGTGAGGGCGGCGAGGAGGCGCTGGGGGGGCTTTCATATGGAAGGGGCGCTGGGGGCGTGGAAACATGGGCTCAGGTGTCGTGAACGCATGCGGTAAAATTACGCGGCATTCTTACCACATGCTTTCGATCGCGGAACTGATCGGCATCGCGACAATCACCGCAAGCGCCCAGCATCGGCGACGTTCGTGTTCACTCAGCTCAGGGCCTGCAATCGCTCGATGACGAGGCGTATGGCGTCCGAAGGAGCAAACGCATGGTTGAGGTGCGCCGCAGCGAGGTCCTCAATGGCGAACTCCTTGAGGAGGAGCCTCACCTTAGTCAGCCACATACTCCGCGACGTCGGGATTTCCCATGCGAACCTCTTCGACAAGAGAGGGGCGACACAGTAGGAGGGCGCAAATGTCCTCCAGGTCCGCGCTATAGAGCGGATCCGCGCGGCCGCGGTCCCTGAACGCCGCGAACTTCATCGCCAGCAGAACCGGCGCACGGACGTGCCGCAGCCAGCTCCCTGGTGCGATCTCCATCTCGTCGAACTCGCGGAGCGCGATGGCGTCCCATGGCTGTCCGGTGCTGCCGAACTGCCCGCCCGCGGGCACAAGATCGATGAGATCGCCATCAGGACTACGCCAGCGATGCGCCAAATGCCCCGATGCGATCTCCTCGGAAAACCCGGCAGTACGCAGGGCTTCCTGCAACGCACCGTGTGCCACGTAGTTCTCGGCGTCGATCACACCGTCCACGTCATCCGTGGGACGAGGCCGCCGGATGAGAGACAGGTGTGCAGCAGCGGCGCAATGGAGCCACCGATGAGGACCACCCGTTGCGCGAGTGGCCCGAGTGCCCGCGTCACGCGCGCGAGTCTCTGCCGCACCGCCTCATCCCGGTGGGAGGAATTCACGCGGCGACCGATGGCGACTTGATCGCCTGGCGCAACAGCTCGCGCGCCGCGTTGCGCTCCCGCGCTTGACCCACGCGGAACGCGTCGAACAGGGTGAGGAGCCGGTACGTCTCGGGCGAGCGCTCGCGAAGCCCCGGCGCACCGTGATACAGCGGTTCAAGTGCCTGCCCCATCATCTCGCCGTCGGGCGAGGGCCAGACATAGGGGTCGCTCGTGCCGAAGACGGACGACAGTGCCTCGGCGGCGTGCGCCGTCGGGACGCCCCGCGCCGATGCCGCGAGGACCGCAGGAAAGGCGTAGCGGGCGCCATGCAGCAGGAACTCCTCCAGGGCGAGTCGATTGACCCGCTTGGAATCCGGATGAAGGAGCTGTGCCATACGGAGTCGCTCCACGGCCTGATGGACCTGGCTTGACGCGACGCCGAGTTCCTGCGCGAGGCGCTGGTAGGTCGCGTCACCCTGCAGAAGGCGAAGCGCGACGACGAGGTCGAGGGGGGCTAGTCGCATTGGTGGCGCATTCTAAAAAGAAGAATACACCATTCGACGATCGGAGGCGAGCGCTGGGCACGCGCCTGCCTCCAGACGAGCTGAACGATATAACGTATTGGTACAGATGACTTTACATGATGTCGCCAACCGCCTGTTCCCTCTGCGGGGTGGCCGGGATCGCACCGGACTCCGGGACCTGCCGCGGGTGGTCTCCGCTCGGCTCGGCACCGTGACGCCGCCTCACATCGTCGGCTTCAGCTTCTTCTCCAGGTACGCCGCCACCGCCACGTTCACCCGCTTCTGGTTGGCGTGCTGCATGAAGTGGTGCGTGTCATCCACGATTGTGATCTCCTCCAGCTCCACCCCACGCGCACGCAGCCGCTGCACCAGGTCCACCGTCTGGCTGAAGCGCACATTGCGGTCGTCGTCGGCATGGATGAACAGCACTGGTGACCGCCACGTGCTCACGCTGCTCACCGGGGAGCTCTCCCAGGCGAGCTTGCCCATCGCGTCGACCGTGGTCGAGGGGCGCTCGAAACGCCAGGCGCTCCCGCCGAAGCGGCTCCCCCCCTCGCTGGTCATGTCGTGCACGCCATGCACGTCCACACCGGCGGCGAAGAGGTTGGAGTTCCTGCCTAACGCGAGTGCGGTGAGGTACCCGCCGTAACTTCCGCCGTAGATCCCGATCCGTGCCGGGTCCACCCCGGGCTGGCGTCGGAGCCACTCCCCGGCGGCCTTCACGTCGATGTACTCGCTCGCCCCCGCGATCCCTGCCTTCGGCGGCCGCTGGAAGTCATGGCCGTAGCCAATGCCGAGCCGGTAGTTCACCGAGAGCACCACGAAGCCGCGCGACGCGAGGTACTGGTTCATCGCATAGGCATTCCAGTAGTAGTCACCGTAGTGCCATCCCAGCAGCATCTGGCGCGGGGGCCCGCCGTGCACGTAGACAACTGCCGGGCGCCGCACGCCGGCACCTCCCGCCGGCTCGAAGAGCTGCGCGTAGACCTTCATCCCATCCGGTGACGTATAGACGACCTGCTTCGGCGTCACGAAGCGGTTGGCATCGAACTCCGCCGGCACTCGGTCCGCCCCCATCCAGGTGCGCGCCGCCCCGACGGATGTTTCGGAGACGTAGGGCACCGGGGGACGCTGCGCGGTCGCCCCAATGGCGGCCATTCGCCCTGAAGCGAGCGGCACCGGCGTCCACTCCAATCCCGTCCCGGGAGTGATCACCTCAAGTTCCACCCGGTCGACCGCCGCGCGCACCACATGGCGACGATCGATGTCACCCGGCGTAGACCCGGTGTTCCCCGAGTACAGCACATGGCGACGATCCGCACTCAACATCACATGCTCGGCGATATGATCCCCCGGCGTGAGGAGGATCGGCGTGTCGCTCCCGCCAGCCGTCATCGAGTAGAGATGCGACCAGTTGTCCTGCATCGACATGAAGACGATGCGATCACCGGCCGCCCAGTGCAGGTTCGTCCCGCCATGCGTGCTCGGCACACTCCCGCGCAGCGACCGTTCGCTCCGCCAGCGCTCACGCGCTTCGCCCGTGCGAACATCGGCGACCCAGATGGCCCATGGGTTCGGCTGGATCTCGATGTCCGCGGGTGGCGGCCCGCCGGCCCCCGGGCGCCGCACGAATACGATCCGCGTCCCGTCCGGCGACCAGCGCGGGCTGCCGTCCCGGTTGGTCGTGGGCGCCAGGTACTGGATCGGTGTCCGCTCATCTATATAGATGGCGATGTACGCGTGGTCCCCGCGGCTCGACACGAAGGCGATGCGGCTGCCGTCCGGCGAGAACTGCGCTTCCCCCGCGCTGCCCCGCTGCTCGAACAGCTTGCGCGCCGGCGTGCTTCCATCGATCGCGATGCTCCAGAGCTGGCGTCCGCGCTCGAAGACCACCACGTCCCCCTTCGGCGAAATGACCGGATTGAGACCGTCGCCGAGCGAGATGGGGGTGCCTCCCGCAAACGGTGCCGCCCACATCTCCACCTTTTGCGGCATCGGCGTGCCGGTGGGATTCACCGGGAGGGCGTCGTCCCAGTTGGAGCCGAAGTCGCCGCCGCGCACGTAGACCACCCATCGCCCGTCGGGTGAGACGGTGACGGCCGAGAGTTCCTGGCCATCATCCACTTGATAGTTTGTTAGCCGTCGCGCCGTGAAGGCGGGGCCTTCCGCGACATAGATGTTGCGCTGGCCGCGCTCGTTGAGGGTCCAGGCCAGGCGCTCCCCCGAGGCCGTGAGGTTGGTGGGGAACGGGGGGCTCATCACCTGGTCGATGGTGAGGGCGCCCTGGGCGCGCACCGGGAGGGTGGCGAGCGCGGCGGCGATTGCGACGATGGCGAGGCGCCGGGGGTGGGCGAGGAGGGAGAGCATGGGGGACGCGGGCTGGATGGAGATCTCGATGGTAGCTCCGGAACCGCGGGCTGTCAGGTCTCGGGCAGCAGCCCCGTCTCGATGGCGCGGTTGTTGTAGCGCTTCGCCAAGTCGTCGAGGTGGCGGAATCCAGCGTTGTCGGGCCGTGCCGCGTCCAATTGCCTATTTCACAGCCGGCTGATTGCCGGTTGTCAGCCGCCCCCTCGAATCAGATGCGGGGTGTTCTGCCGGAGAGCAATTCGCGGATCGGCCCACGACACGCCGCCGCCCACCACTCAGCGACCCGGTAGCGAGGTTTCCACTCAGGGCGAACCCGGGCGAAATCGCCGTGAGGTCAGGACTCCAACTCAATACCCACCGGGAGCGGAAGCACCCCGCCCGGTCGACCAAAGTGCAGCCGGAGATCACCTGGCGGGCCTACTGACTCATCATCTGACGGCACTACGAATACCTTGCGGGTCGCGTGCCAGTAAAGACAGCCCAGCTCCTCGACCGGGCGCGCGCGCGCAAAAACCTCGGTGGCTTCGAGGATCGCAAGCCACGCCGATTTCGCCGCAATGAGATCGACCGGTCGCGTCAGGTGGAGCCGCTCGAAGTCGCGAGCGTGATACCGTCCACGCCGGCGCAACAGATCGAGGAGCGAGAGCGGGCTGAAGCCGGGATCCTTGCCGCACGCCGCCCAGACCAGGGCGGGTACCGGGAGGACATGCTCGTGCACGTACAGGATGTCCACGAAGTCCCGCGGTTCATCGCGACCGGCCAGCGCCAGCGTCTTGTTGATGGCGAGGTCGATCGGGTGGAGGAGGTACCCACCGAGCGGATCCGGCACCGGCGGCAGGAATCGCCACGCCGTGTCATGCGCCCAGTCCACCCGCGTTGACTCGTTGTCGCGACTTATCAGGGCTCGCAGGAAGCCGGGCTGGCTCAGCTCAACATGTACATCGAAGCCGGCCGTCCTCAACGTGGCTTCATCAGCAGCAAAGGCCTGTGCCACCCGCTCGGCTGAGTCGTGGAAGAAGTCGAGGTGGGCGCTATACCGCTGGGAGTCCGGCGCGAAGTGAATCGCGGCGCCGCCTGCGAGGTGACTATCGGGCGTTCGATGCGGCGCAACGCAAGCCAGGATGGCCGACTGCAGCGGTGTTAGCGGCACAGCGCCCTGCCCACGGCGAACGCTTCACGATCACCGTGACGCATGAGCTGCTCGGCAACCCAGGGCACGTCATCGGCCCCGATGCTCAGGTCGGGCCGATACGACCAGAAGCAGCGGGCATGGAATCGCCGATAGGCACGCCTCGCCTCCCGGACGCGGACCATGAGTCGCGCCGTCTCGGGATCGAGCACGCGGCGGCTCTTGATCCCGCCCCGACGCCCGATTGCCGCGAGTTGTTCGCGAGACATCACCATGGAAGGGACGGAACGGCGCTTATGATGTTATGTCAATAGCCAGTAACGGCTTATGATGGTGCCGCCGGGCGGGCTATCGGGGCTGCTGGTTCCAGATGTCGGGGCGGAGGGGAGCTAGGCCCCCCCACAACGACCACCCGGGTCGCCATCCAGTAGACTTCTGGGCGCTCGACGCGTTGACCCCTCACCCCCGGTTCCGGCCAGGCCCACGGCATGACATCGCCTCGATTCTCGGACCAGACGGCGGACCGCATCCTCCGGCGAGCGATCGAGCTCGCCGATACGCGCAGCGGGTCGACGACCCTGACCGACCTCCGCGACTCCGCGCAGCAGCTCGGGATTCCGCCCGAGTACGTCGACCGCGCCGTGGAGGAGGCCCTGGAGGGCCGCGTCGCGGCGGCGCCGCCGGTGACACAGCACGCGGAGCCTGCGCCGTCGTCCCAACGATGGCTCTCGCAGTTGGCGCGCCATGCCGTCGTGGGGCTCTGCGCCATTCCTGCCCTGGCGATTGCGAACCGCTTCTCGTTCACGTTCCCGTGGCAGTACCACAACTCCGTCGAGGGGCTCACCTTCGGCGCCCTGCTCCTGGTGATCGCGCGCGTCGTGAAGGCCCCGGTCGCACTGGTGATCGCCGCATACCTGATGCTGGTCCATCTCGCCCTCGTGATCACGACCCTGCGTGACGATCGTGGCTACGGATTGTATGGCGGCGCGCCGATTGCAGCCGCGCTAGCGGCCGCGCTGGCCGGCGGGGCCACGGCGCTCTGGTTCACGTCGCGTCGCAGGGCGGAGCGCAGGGCCCTGGCGGAGTCCGGGAAGGACGCCCGCCGCTCACCCTGAGCGCAACGGGCCACGCGTCGTCACAGGCTCCTCCCGCTTTGCACCTGCACACCGACAGCATCCGCGTATGGACATCCTTCCTGAGCATCTCCGCCACGGCATCCGCTGCGACGCCTGCTGGCCACCGTCCTTCGACGCGGCGTGGGAAGCCCGGCGCCGCCTGACGGAGGAGCATGTGTTGATCGACGAGTCGCACTACCGGGTGCGGATCCTCGCCTGTGCGACATGCGGCCAACGTTTTGTCGCCGTGTTCACCGAGCGCATCGACTGGGACAACGGCGAGGACCCACAGGAGTGGTACCTCGCCCCCATCTCGGCGCAGGAGGAAGCGACGCTGCACGCCGAAGGGGAGGGACTGAGTGAATCCACGATCGAGGCCGCGGCGGCGGGGCGATACGTGCTGCGGCACGAATACCCATCCGGCGGAGAACCGCGGACATCGTGGTCGCCGATCCTCCTGATCGGTCCGCACGACTGAGGATGCGCGCAGAAGTGTCTGCCCCGTGCAGCTGAAGGTGCTGGTGCCGAGCTTCAAACATCCTGACCGAATCAGGTTGCGCGTCGGCTGTGCGGCCGGCTCCAGAAGTCTCCTGTCAGTGCCTGCGTAACGGGTCGCCAAGCCGGCGTATTCGCTCCTTCCGATCGCACGCGCCCCCCCGCAGATTCGGACGCATTCCCACCCTTGTCTGCACCGGGCTGCCGCATTGTCTTCGCTATCCCCTGCCGCTCTCGCGTTCGTTGAGAAGCTCGCCGCCGGCCACGGCGGCACCCCCGGACTTAATGTCTGGCTCGTCGCCCTCCTGGAGCGCTACGGGCCGATGGCCGAGTCGCTGGTGCGGGCCCTCTCGGCCGCTGAGGCGACCGTTGCGCTCCGCGCCTCCGTCGCACGCGGAGAGACCGGGCTGCCGCTGCCGGCGAGTGAACTCGTAAACCGCGCGAGCGAACACGCCGCCGCACAAGGGAAGGCGCTTGGCACCGAGCGTGACCTGCTCGCAGTGGTACTGGAGAGCGCGGGATACGAGGTCATTCGACCATCCGGGAAACCGTCCGCCCAGCCCGCCGCACCAGGCGTGCGGCCCGAGGCCACCGTCGCGCCGACGTCGCGGCCGACGCCGACCCTCGATCGATATGGCCGCGACCTGACTCGTGCAGCCCGGGAAGGCCAGCTCGGCACTGTCGTCGGTCGCAATGAGGAGTTGGACGCCATGATCCTCACCCTGTGCCGCCTCACCAAGCCGAACCCCCTCCTCGTCGGACCGGCTGGCACCGGGAAGACCGCCATCGTCGAAGCATTGGCGGCGCGCATTGCGGCCGGCGCTGTTCCTCCGCGTTTGGCAGGCGCACGCATCGTCTCCCTCCAGCCCTCGGCGCTCGTGGCTGGCGCTGGCGTGGTCGGTGAGCTGGACAAACGAATGGAAGCGGTGGTTGCCGAGGCGAGCCAGCCTGGGGTGATCCTCTTTATTGATGAGGTGCACGCGCTGATCGGGGCCGGCGGTCGCGAGGGCACGGGTGACATGGCCAGCATGCTGAAGCCCGCGCTGGCGCGTGGAGCCATCGCGTGTATCGCAGCGACCACGGACGATGAGTATCGCCGCTTCATCGAGAGCGACAAGGCACTCGAGCGGCGTTTCCAGCCGATTCGTATCACCGAGATGACCCCGGCGATGGCGCTGGATGTGCTCCGGGGGATTCGGCCCCAGTACGCAGAAGCGCGCGGGATCCAGGTGAGCGATGACGTCCTGGCGTGGCTGGTCACGACGGCCGAGCGGCGTATGCCCAACCGACGCTTTCCGGACAAGGCAGTGGACCTGTTGGACCATGTGGTTGCCCACGCATTGGCGGCCGGCCTCACGACGGTAGACGTCGAGGCAGCCACGGAAGTTGTTGATCGCCTCCTCGGCGGAAGCGACGCCCCTGCGGACGCGCTGTCGCAGCTCGCGTCCGAGCTCGTCGACCAATGCGGATTGGACTCCGATGCGGTGCAGTCCATCGTTGAGCGACTCGGCTTCACGATGCGCGGCCTCGATCTGCAGGCGTCACGCCCCAACCTCGTCGTGGCGCTCGCCGGTGATGCCGCGGGAGCGGCCGCGGGGGTCGCGCAAGCACTGGCACAGCACGTATTCAGCGACGCCAATCGCGTGGTGCATATCGACTTCTCCCGGTTTGTCGACGAGGCTGGACTCAGGAGCCTCCTGGGTTCCCCGCCCTCGTACGTCGGCTACTCCGATCGGCACGCCCTCGATGGCGTCGCGGAGAACCCGTGGACCGTCGTCCTCTGTGAACGCATCGACGCGGCCCATCCCTCGGTTCGTGGTGCGTTCGTCCCCGCACTCACGCGCGGCGTGCTCACGGATTATCGGGGGAGACGGATGCACTTCGCCGACACGATCGTGGTCCTCACCGCAGAGTCCGTGGAAGCCGATCGCCCGCAGGTGGGTTTCCACTCGTTCGAGGCATCGACGGGACGCAACAGCCAGGACGACGACCTGGCGACGTCGCTGTTCGGCGAGGCTGGCGGCGGGTCCGTTGACCTGGTGGTGCGCAACCTCGCCCACCGAAACCCCGCCACCGGCGCGCACGCGATGGTCGAGCGCACGCTCAATCGGCTGCGAGGGCGGCTCGCCGAGCATCGTGTTGAGCTGCGGTGGGACGCGCCGGTGGCGTCGTGGTTCGCAGCGAAGCCAGGCGATGGCTCCGTGAACCTGGAGTCCGTGGAGCGATTGATCGAGCAGGAACTGTTACCCGAGCTGGTTCGCCATCTCCCCGAGGTACCGCTCGCCAACTGGCGCGTGCTCGAAGTCCGGATGGATGGCAGCACGCCCCAGGTCATTGTGAGTCACCTTCCCCCAGACCGCGGTACTTCCACCGCATAGGAGCCCCACGCGATGGCGATCACCTTTGAGACCGAACCCCAGCGCGCGACCTATGAGCGCGTGGCGACCATCCTCCGCGACGAGTTCGGGAAGCAGGCCACGCCGCATCCGGAGCGTCCGCTGTTCATGTTGCGCACTGGCTCGGCGATGACGCAGGTGCATGTGGACCGGATTGGCGATGCGGCGAGCGTCGTCCGCGCCCTCAGCTGGGTGGTGACCGGTGCGGAGCAGTCCGGGGAGCTGCACAAGTTCCTGCTGGAGGCGAACCTCTCGGTGCGCTTCGGGGCCTTTGCCATCGACGGGGCGGGCGACATCATGTTCACGCACGCGATTGTCGGCGAGGGGCTGACGAGCGATGCGCTGATGTTTACGGTGGTTGGCGTTGCGCAGATTGCGGACGAGTATGATGACCTGATCGTCCAGCGGTTTGGGGGACAGCGTTCCTCCGATCGGGCGTAGCGGACCACTGCCGTTGACTCCATGCCTCTCGCTCCGTCGGGTCCAGTGCGCTACCTTGGCGCACCTTTCACCAGCATTCGCTGAGCCCTGATTCACATGTCGCGCATAGGGCTTCCCGACAGAGATCTCGACAAGCTGGTCGCCCTCGTGGCCGATGGGCGAGTCGTCCCCATTGTCGGCGATGGCCTCCTGCAGGTTCGCACCGTGGACGGTGATCGGCCCGTTGCCGAGGTCGTCGCTGCTGCGGTGGCGGAGCGGATTGGGGTTGAGTTCGCGGGAGAGTCACTGTCTGACCTTGGGCACACCTTTCTCGCCGGGAACCGCAAGGCAACCCTCGACGACTTCCGGGATGAAGTGCACGACGTCGTGTCCGGTGCGACCTGGGAGCCATCGGATTCGCTCCGCGCCCTCGCGCGGATCCGGGGCCTGCGCCTGCTCCTCACGACGGGCTTCGATCCACTCCTGGCGACCTCGCTCCGCGAGGTAGACGGGAATGCCCCCCTCGTCGGCGCCTTTGCCACGAACGCGCGGCACAAGGACCTTCCATCGGGATGGCAGGCCGAGCGAACTGTCTACCACCTCTATGGGCAGTCCGACCGGGTGAACCGCTTTGCGGTGACGGAGGAGGACGTGCTCGAGACGCTCCTCCAGCTCCAGGCGCACGAGCCGATGTTGCCTGAGCTGACGCGTGCATTGCAGCAGGCGCACCTGCTCCTGCTTGGCTGTCGATATCCTGATTGGTTATCTCGCGTGTTCTTGCGCATCGCGAGGCGGAAGCGCTTGGCAGACGGTAGACAGGAAGCGGAGTACCTCGCCATCGAGCCATCGCCGGGTGACGCCACGCTCGTCCGGTTCCTCGAACAGTTCAGCACCCGCACCGTTGTTGTGCCGGCTCCGCTGTCCGAAGTCGTCGAGGTCCTGGCTGAGCGCTGCAGCACACACTCGGCGCAGCCGCCAACGGAGGCGGAGCGACCCCCATCGGTCTTCATCAGCTATGCCAATGAGGACCGTGCGATGGCTGAGGCCATCGCAACGGCCCTGCAGGTCCACGGCCTGGATGCATGGCTTGACAAGGGTGATCACCCGGAACGCTTGCACGCCGGCGATGACTTCCGGCGCCGGATTCGTGAGCGCATTGCCGGATCGGAGTTGTTTGTTGCCGTTCTTTCCCCGCGTGCTGCAGCTCGCCCGGAAGGATTCTATCGCCGCGAGTGGGAATGGGCGCTCGAGCGGGCGTCGGCTATCGCGCCGGACGTGCCGTTCCTCGTTCCTGTTGCCCTGGATGGGTTGTCTTACCGGAATGCCGGGATTCCGGAGCGCATGCGCACGGTCCACTGGATTACCGCGAACTCCGGCGGCGCCATGGACGTCGTGGCAGAAGAAGTAAAGCACGCGATTCGAACGGTCCGGGCCCGCCGGGCCAGGGGTGCCGCGTGAGGGTGGTGGAGAGAGTGCAGCTCGACGCCGCGCAGCCTTGGCCCGGGCTCGAGGCGTATCCCGAGACCGGGCGCGCGTACTTTCACGGCCGGGGCGAGGAGAGCGAACGGCTTCTCGCACTGGTCGAAGCGCACGCGCTGGTGCTCCTCTACGGGGAGTCCGGACTGGGCAAGACTTCGCTTCTCCAAGCCGGAGTGTTTCCCCGACTTCGCGAACGCCAGGTCCTGCCGGTCATGGTGCGGCTCGATCATTCCCCAGGCGCCGCTCCGCTGGGAGCGCAGGTTCTGTCGTCCCTTTCGTCCGCGCTTGATGCGGCCCGGATCGACGGACCCCGTCCCGTCGACGGGGATCGACTCTGGGAGTACGTGCACCGGGTCGACACGCTGCTTTGGTCGCCCGCCCAGCAGCTGGTACAGCCGCTCATCGTCTTCGACCAGTTTGAAGAGCTGTTCACATTAGGAGGTGGGTTGGCACGACCGAGCGTGAGCGACTTCGTCGATGAGATCGCCGAGCTGGTCCTTGATCGTCCGCCCGTCCAGGCGTCCGCCCGCAACGCGTCGTACGACCGGTCGCGGCCCACGCCGCATGTGCTCTTTTCGTTCCGCGAGGAGTTTCTTGCCGAGGTTGAAGAGCTGCTGCCACAGTTCGGCACGCAACTGCAGCGGCGTCTCAGGCTTGGGCCCCTGAGTGTCGAGCGCGCGACCGAGGCCGTTCAGCGCGCCGGTGGGGAACTTGTTTCGGCGACCGTCGCGCGGCAGATCGCCGCCACGGTTTCGGGCGGCCGAGCGACGGTGGAGCCTTCACTACAGTCCGTCTACTGCCGCGAGCTGAACCTGCGGCGGATCGAGGCAGGTCATTCCACGATCACATCCCAGCTGGTACGCGACGTAGGGGCGACGGTGCTGCCGGCGTTCTACGCGCGGAGTGTCGAGGATGTACCTGCGGAGGTTCTCGCGTTCGTCGAAGAGCGACTGCTGACCGAGGGTGGGCGGCGCAACATTGTGACGCTTGAGGAGGCGCAGTCCGTACCGGGGGTGACGCGCCTCGCCTTAGAGCAATTGGTGACTCGCCGCATCATCCGGATCGAGGCGCGGTTTGGGGCGGAGCGCGTGGAGCTGACGCACGATGTCCTCGCGCCGATCGTGGCCGAGTCACGAAAGGTGCGAAGGACAGCGGCGGCGGAGAGACGCCTGGCTCAGGAACTAGAGGATCAACGCGCGGTGACCGTTCGGGTGGACGGTGAGCGGCGCAGGTGGCGTCGGCTCACCGCGGCGGCGGTGACGCTCGCAGTGGTCGCATTGGGATCCTTGGTGGCGGCGGCCGTACAAACGGCGCAAGCGCGCGCAGCGGGAACGCGAGCAGTAATCAGCGAGCGCTCTGCGCGTGCAGCGGGTGACACTGCACTGCGCGCTCTGTTACAAGTAGCCACAGCTGAGTCCGTCGCGGTTGTCGCTAGAGACTCGGCGCGTTTGGCAGCAGCTGAAGCGCAGGAGGCACTTGGGCGTGTGCGGCACGCGGAGCGCGACCTGATCGGGCTCCGGGCGGATGCCTTTCTGACTGCGGTTGGGCTCAGTGCGACAGCGCGCGATAGCATCGGCCATCTCGCCGCGGCGGTGGCGATTGCGCCGGAGTTGGCACCCGCGAGTTCGGCTCTCCTTCTCGCCCTTCAGGGTCTAATGCCACCGATTGCTAGTGCTGTTCACCGAGACCGGGTATTGGATGGCGCGGTTAACTCGAATGGAACGCTCCTTGCCACGGCGTCCCTCGATGGAACTGCGCAGACGTGGAGTGTGCTGACGGAGCTTCCCGTTGGGCCGCCATTGCGACACACTGGCCCAGTGGTGTCGGTGTCACTTAGTCCAGACGGGACGAGGCTCGTCACAACGTCGTGGGACAGTACTGGACGCGTGTGGGACACGCGAACCGGAGCTGCCTTGACTCAACCGGTGCGCCACGAGAGGGCGGTGCGCTCGGCCTACTTCAACTCAGACGGCACGCACGTTGTAACCGCGTCATGGGACGGCACCGCGCGCGTGTGGGATGCGAGAACCGGGTCCGCCGTAGGCCCCCCGCTGCGACATTCAAGGGCCGTAACTGTCGCGAGGTTTAGCTCAGACGGTGCACGAGTAGTGACCGCCTCAGAAGACAGTACCGCGCGCGTGTGGGACGCACGAACGGGGACGCCTCTGAGTCCGCCTCTTCGACACATGGACGAAGTGGCCGATGCCGCGTTCAGCCCGGATGGCGCGCGAGTGGTCACGGCTTCCAGGGACTACTCGGCCCGCGTGTGGGATGCTCGAACAGGAGAGGCAAACGGCGCACTCGTCCGGCACAACTTGTGGATTCACTCCGCGGCATTCAGCTCAGACGGCACGCGCATTGTTACGGCTTCCTGGGATAGTACCGCTCAAGTCTGGGATGCGCGAACTGGAGCGACTATTGGCCCTAAGTTGCGCCACCACTCTGCGGTGCTTGCGGCGTCCTTCGGCCCGGACGGAGCGTACGTTCTAACCGCCTCCTGGGACGGCACAGCGCGCATTTGGGACGCCCGAACCGGCGTGGTGAGCGGACCACCGCTGTTGCACAGAAGCGTTATCGGTTCGGCCGCCTTTAGCGCGGATGGGAGGTTCGTAGTGACCGCCTCGTGGGACAGCACGGCGCGTCTCTGGACCGTACCGCGAGGGTCGGTACTCAGCGCCACACTTCTGCACAGAGGCGGTGTCCGCGCTGCTGCGTTCAGCACGGACGGATCGCGGGTGATCGCCGCCACGTTCGACAGTACGGCGCACCTGTGGGACGTGCGTACTGGCATGGCGTTGGGAAAGCCCCTACGCCATGCTGGTGTGGTATGGAATGCGGCGTTCAGCCGTGACGGGGCAAAAGCTGTGACCGTCTCGCGAGATGGTACTTCACGGCTTTGGGACGCGCGAACCGGCGCAGCAGTGGGTCCGCCGATGAGGCATCGGAGTGACGTGACTGCTGCCGATTTTAGCCCTGACGGGAAGCGGGTGGTGACCGCCAGCCTGGACGGCACGGCGAGGATCTGGGACGCAAAGACGGGGATGTTACTTGTCTCATCGATTCAACACAGCAGAGGATTGCATGCAGCCGCCTTCAGTCCGGATGGTAGACGAGTAGTAACTGCATCTCGCGACAGCTCAGCCCGCGTCTGGGATGCTGAGAGCGGACGGGCTCTGACTCCCCCCCTCAAGCACACTGGTGAGGTAACTCACGCCGTATTCAGTTCCGACGGAGCTCGGGTGGCGACCGCCTCGAGGGACAGTACCGCGCGCACATGGGACGCGCGAAATGGGACGATCTTGGGCCCACCTCTCCGTCACCAAGGTGAGGTCAACACTGCGACCTTCAGCCCCGACGGAGATCACATCGTGACCGCTTCCGATGATCGCACGGCGCGTGTATGGAAGGTGAGAGAGGGGGTGCCAAGCGCACCGGCGCTACAGCACAATAACTACGTGAGGTCGGCCGCCTTCAGCTTAGACGGATCGCGTGTGGTAACGGCCTCGTGGGACCGTACGGCTCGGGTGTGGGACGCTAGAACAGGGGCGGCGTTGAGCGCGCCGCTGGAGCATCAGTCGTGGGTGCGCTCTGCGGTCTTCAGTGCGGACGGAGCACGCGTAGTGACGGCATCAGATGATGGTACAGCGCGGATATGGGACACACGAGGTGTTACGCCTCTCCGTCGCGACGAACTCGTTGATCTGGCGGAAACGCTCATTGGCGGTAGAATGCGCAACATCCTCGATTTTCGGTACTTGCCTGCAGCTGAGCAGGTACGTCGGCTTACTGAGTGGCGGCGGCGTGCTCGTGGCTGGACCAACGCCCCCGATGGATCTTTTGAGCAATGGGTGCACTGGTACTTCAGCGACCCTACGACTCGACCAGACCAGCCTGGTCTTTGGCGCAGCACTCCCTAGTTGAAGCGACCTTGGTCACGGCGGCCCGTTGACCTCGTTGCGTGGCCCTTCGTTCGGTTGACGCAACCACCGATGGCTGGTTGGAAACTGTTGGTTTCGAAGCACATCAGCCCGGATCGCTGACCTCCTTCGTATACAGCACCGTCCACTCCGCGGCCTCCTGAACAAAGTCCATAGCCACCCGTTCGCCCAAGCGTAGCGCGTCGTGCGCCCAAGAACCGGGATCCGTTGAGGGGTCAGCCTGATGCGCCGCGATTCGCCTCACGACCACGTCGGCATCGTGAACGCGCCCGCCGTAGACATGGAAATCGCTGAACGACGCAGGGACCCCCACCAACCGCTGCGCAACGAGCCAGACGATTCCCAAAAAGCCAGTGAAGCTGGTCCAAGCGCGGGTCCAGAATCGCACCTTGGCATCTCCCTTGTGCCCCGGCTCCCGCCCGGCAAGAAGAACCCGCATCACGGCGGAACGCTCGGCGAGGCGTTGACACTCAGACTGAAACCGCAGGCCACCAAGCGCGGCAACGATTGCGGGCAGTACCGCTGAGATCAGGATCAGCCAGGGGGTGGCTGAGCCACCCCCGATTTCGTGGACACCTCACGCACCCTAGGTTCGGGGTGGAGGTGGCACATGACGAAGCAGGGACAGGGCAGTCGCGGCGGGCGTCGGGTCCGGCGCGCGTTTAGCACCGAGTACAAGGCGGAGGCGGTGCGGCTGAGCGCCGGGCGGCGGGCGCCAGCCTGACCCAGATCGCCCGCGAATTGGAGGTCCGACCCGATCTCCTGCGGCAGTGGATCCGGGCGTTCCCGGCGACGGACGGGGCGCCTACCGGCGAGACGCCGCAGCAGGAGTTGCAGCGGCTGCGGCGCGAGGTGATGGTGCTCCGCCAGGAGCAGGCGTTCGCAAAAAAAGTGGCGGTGTACTTCGCGAGGGAGTCGCGATGAGGTACGCCGTGATCACGCGCCACCGGCGCGAGTTTCCCCTGCGACTCATGTGCCGTGTCCTCGAGGTGGCCCCGTCGGGGTACTATGCCTGGCGCAAACGGTCGCCGAGCCTGCACGCCATCGCGGACGAGCTGCTGATGGCGCGTGTCCGCCTGGTGTTCGCCGAGAGTGGCGGGACCTATGGCGCGGTCCGCACGTGCGAGGAGCTGCGGGCGCAGGGGGTGCCGACGAGCAAGAAGCGCGTCGCCCGACTGCAGCGCACGGCCGGCCTGGTGGCCCGGCCGCCGCAGCGGCGCCGGATCGGGACGACCGACGCGCGGCACGCGCATCCGGTCGCCCCCAATCATCTGCAGCAGCAGTTCACGGTCGCCACGCCGAACACGGTGTGGGCAGCGGACATCACGTACCTGCCGACGCGGACCGGGTGGGCGTACCTCGCGGTGGTGCTGGATCTGGCGTCGCGGCGGGTCGTGGGCTGGAGTGTGCAGGAGACCTTGCTGGCGACGCTGCCGCTGGCGGCGCTGCGCATGGCGCTGGTGACGCGGCGGCCACCGCCGGGGATGCTCCATCACTCGGACCGGGGGAGTCAATACGCGGGGGGAGCGTACCAGGCGCTGTTGGCCGCCCACGGCATCGTGCCGAGCATGAGCGGGACCGGCAACTGCTATGACAATGCGGTGGTGGAGAGTTTCTTCTCGACGCTGGAGTTCGAGCTGCTCCGGCAACAGACGTGGGCGACCCCGGGGGAGGCCCGGGAGGGCGTGGGGCGCTACATCGAGCGGTGGTACAATCCGCGCCGCCGGCATTCTACCTTGGGGTATCGCAGTCCGATGGAGTTCGAAGCGCAGGTCCTTCAGGCCGCATAGCGCGGCTCAACCCAGTGTCCATCAAACTGGGGGCAGCTCAACCCAGGGAGAAGCCACTTTCCTTTTCGCCGGCCGACCTGGCGCCCACCATGACACCGAGGCCCACGCCCGAGAGGACCTTCTCGTTCGACGCAGCGGCTGCGACAAACGGGCCAACCCCTCTCGTTACCGGACGGGCCGCGTTGTGCCAGAGATACTTGTGAAACTCGAAGACAGCTCGGGGTTGGTCCCGAAGATCCGACTTCGCCCGCACCGTTCCATTCACCAGCTCGGCCTCATTCACATTGGCGTCCCACCCGCGGGAGAAGCCGAGTCCGAGGCCCCACTTCAATCCAAGGAACGCGTTCTCGGCCTCAGCGATACGCATCTCCGTTTCAGAAGGCGCGACCCAGACAGCCATGAGCTCTCGCACTTGCAGGGCCAACTCTGGAGGTGCGGATGCAACTATCGCGGCAGCAACCACCTCCGAGCAGTCAAAGTGGGCCCTGGCGGTGTCGACGCGTGCTGCCACACTGATCTCCTTCCCCGTTCTCTCCCCGACCTTCGCCGTGGGGCACGCAGCATCAGCCAAGCCGACGAGTCGCGCCATCTGGCGATCGTCCAACGCGCGTTTCACTGCCTCTACGTCCAATCGGGCTACCTGAGCTCCCGCGCGCCCCACTCCCACGGCTAGCAGGAGTGCCACCACTAACGCCTGGCATCGTATCGTCATAGCAGCTCCACTGCTTAGCGGTCGCCCTCTGAGCCTCTCAGAAAGCACCGCGACTGGCCGACCCACCGTTGGCTGCTCGGACGACACTCTGCCGTTGCATTCCGGGCTGTTGAGCGGTGCTGTGGTGCGCACGATTTCCATCATATCATTCTCCAGCGAGTGCGCCCGGTGGCGCAAAGTGTTGGCTGCACAGGACAGGGCGAAATCTCCGCGCGCGCACTCCCCCACGACAGGGGCCAACCAAGGGGCGGGCGCTCCTCAGGATGGTCGGTACATCAACTGCAGGGTGAAATATCTCGCGAAACGCGATTGGGGGTCCCCGCGCCTTTCATACTCGCGCCCACGGTGAATGACCAGTGCAGATGCCATCACGGACCGAAGCTCCAGCTGGAGGCCTCCGCTCAGCTCGAGCAGGCGTGGGTTCAGGGTAATCGGCCTTTCGGACAGCGTGGCATTGCGCCACACGCTGCGCACATCCGCGCCGGCGACGACCGCCACTCGTGGTCGGGGCGTTGCATCAATGGTGTCTCGGGACAGCGCGCTCAACCGCCTGAACGCTGGAGCGATCGCGCGAATCTGCGTTAGGGGGAGGGTAGTACCGAAAGGAGAGAAGCGACCAACAATACCCGCAGCGGCACCGGCGTGCGTCCGTCCGAGCGTGGTGCTCCCGCGCGCGGTGAGGTCTGCGCTCAGTCCACGGTGGTCCGGGTCCTGAGTCGCTCGCGTTTCGGCGATACGCAGAGCGCCATCCACAAGCACCGCAGCATGCCAGCGGTTGGTGAGCTGGCGGTCCCAACCGTCAGGGCGCGACGAGGCAGTGGAAATGAGCCAGTGAGCCATCCGCTGCGCCCCTGCGGCACCTGACGCTGGGCCCAGGACGCCGACCTGGGCCTCGCTTCCTATCGACCAGAAGCGGTTTTGTGCGTCACTCGGATGAATGATGTCGGATCGGCCGGCGAGGAACAGGGTTCCTGCAAAGGGGCGATCGTCCAGCTGGCGGTCCCTCTCGTAGATGCTGGTGGGCGTGTGCATCGTCTGAGAGAGGCTGACCATGGTGGTCCGACAACTGGACGCCACCATAGTGACCAAGCCTCGGTACGGGCAGGCAGGGGCGCCGCGGGCGAACCCTAGGTGGGCCAGACGCAACACGCGACGCACCCCCGGCACCTCGCTGACCACAACGCGTAGTCCGTTGGTATAGCCCTGGTCGAGCCAAGGCAGGTCGTTCTCAAGGACGAACCCGAACAGGGGAAGAGCTGGCGCGCCGGCAGTTCCACCGACCTGCGGCACGCCGAGTGATCGCAGTGGAAACGTCGCGCCGAGGGTGAATGCGCTCCCTTCAGCATCCTTTGAGGCCTCCGAGTATCGTCTTTCAGTCTGCGGATCTGGCTGATACTGAGCCATGCGGAGGTATCGGTATTCCGCATACAGGCCGAGATCGCCGGGGCCTCGAAACTCGAGGAGCGCGCCGACTGACCACGGCCGCGCCGCTCGGTTTGCATGATCATCACCCTCACGTCGATCCCATCCGCGCTGCAACGACCCCGGGGCCACCAGAATACCTGCGTGCATCCCGCGTCCCACATGGCCGCCGATTCCCAAGGAGAAGCCGACGTCGCCGATGGAACGCTTCGGGTCTGAGGCGTCACAGAGCCCCGCGCGAGCTTCCGCAGTCGTACATGGACCTGCGGGATTGCTCGCCTGTAGTCTGAAGTCCACCAGGCCGCGGAGGGGTCCGAGACGCGCAACGTAGCCACGCAGTCCGATTGCGGCACCACTCGCACGCTCGGTCAGGCCATCGGCGCCGACCTCCATGAGCGCGCTTCCCAGCAGCAACCGTGGTACCTCAGCGCGCGGCTGCGCGAACACGCTACATGGAGCAGCCAGAATCACACTGGGCGCCAAGCGACGCCAGACTCGGGCGGGTCTTCCTACTTGCTTGTTGGCCGTGGCCCATCCGATCATGGTTCCCCCTCGATGAGTGTCATAGCATCGGGAATAGTCGCGCCCGCGACAGTTGAGAAACGTGCTCCCAACCGTGCTCGCATCGCGTCGATCACGGCGACGACTCGGGCACGGCTGTCACCGAAGTGAATCGGGGACGATGCATCGGTTAGGCCCGAGGCGAGATTGAGGCATCCTACACTCCAAAGGTAGTCTCTGGCAGGGTGGATGAGGATCGCAGTTCGTTGACCTGTCCCAGTCAAGAGAAGGCCCGGACGGGGGATCGCCGTGGCTTATCCCACTGCTGTATCCTGACGTGCGGTACTTCGGGCCAGCCTGTATGGCGAGGGGATACTCTCCTGCCGCGATGCGCCGATCCCGTGCATCACCGATCGCCGTCGTATTGTCGCCGGGGCCATCTCGCTCAACGACTTGTCCGCTGAGGAGGGGAAGCGCGACTCCGTCCCAGTAGCAGGTGTAGGTGCCGACAGTGTGAGCGTAGTGCCGTCCTGCACGTCGCTCCACTCGCGTACGGCTGACGACCATTACGAAACGAGACTTCGGCAGTGACACGTGTGACCTCTTCGCGCATCGTGGGTGGTGGATCGCCTGCAGGTACGGCTTGCGGTTGAGGTACGTGTCACAGGGGTCGGCTCAGGAGGTCGCAATTGACCTGCCTCCCTCCCCTCCGGGAAGGTCTTGGTCCAACCCTGCAATGCCGGCCCCACATGTCGGCTTTGCATTGCGGCCGTCGTGATCTTGGTGCTTCTGTATAGTCGGAGGTACCTTGGTTGGCGTTCGTGTGAGGATGCCCGGAGCGACCCGCTTTCCTTCATTTCGTGGGTCAATCGGCTCAGCGGCGTTTCTGCAAGCTCCATGGTAGTCTGGCCACTCAGGCGGTGGTGCTTCTGCATCTGGGGCTTGGCACGACGATGTACAACACGCTGTAACCTTGCACACACACGGCGGCAGCTCTGGACGCGTAACCGTAAGCAGTGACATCGCATGACACTGACTCGTGCACGAGAGCGCGGGGCGTTCCGCTCACCTGCGCTCTGAGATGAGGGCACCGACGCCCTGAGTTCTTCGCGCGCCCGGTGCTCGTCCACCCCGCCCTGTCAGGTCAACGTGCCACGATCGACGAATCGAGGCTGCGATATCGTGGGTCGCGTCGAAGCGATTGCAGCTCCAGCATCGTATGCAGCCACTGGTCGTGAGCCGAGCCCTGGCGCAGTGACTCTCTAAGCAGGCTGATGGCGGAGTCGGCCTGAGCCAGCATCGCCCGAATCCGGGCCTCCGCCATACGAGCTTCTCCATACACGTACTTCGTCGTATCCATCGACAGCGCGTGCGCTACGGCCAAGGCTGTGGCGGTATCGCCGCTGAGCAGTGCGGCAGATCCGTAGGTCCCAACGCCCTCGAAGGTCAGCTGATGCGCGTGATACGCCGGCTCCAATGTGCGCCGCGCCTGCGCCGGCTCATCCGCGAGCACCTGCAGCGCCGCTCGCTCCTCGAGGCTGAAGGTGCTTGCCGGAGGGGCTGCAAACGCCTTTCGCGCCAGGGCACGTCCCATCGCGGCGTGTCCATGTGCGTTCGCCTCGAGTGCCGCAGTCAGCCAGAGCGATCCTACGGGGGTGTTTCGGGGGTCGGAGGTCAAAGTCGCCGCGTCGGCGAGTGCGCGCTCAACCTCCGCAGCGTTTCCCAGCGCTGCGGCTGACCGAACGGTCGATGCCAGAGCGAACCGTCGCGTGGGGTACATCCGGCGCGCCTCCGCCGCATATCGGACTTCGGCACGCAGGTCGCCCACCTGGTGGTAGGCAGCGGTGATCAAGTCATACCAGGCCACGAACCCTCGCATGGCACCCGCCGCCGGATCCAGCGATCGCAAGGCTACGATTGCCTCCGCGTAACTGCCGTTCTCATAGGCTGCCACCGCATAGTTGTAGACCGCCTTCGTCCCCGGCGCATCTTCCGAGAGCCACCGTGCATACTTGAGGGCCGCCTGCTGGTCGCCGTTGAGAAGAGCCAGGCGATACTCGACCCAGATACGATGCGTGGGGCTGAGAGCGTCGCCGGACGACCTTGCCAGCCGAGCCAGGGAGTCCGCCTCGCGAAAGCGGCCGAGATTCGATTCCGCGATCGACGCAAACAACAGAGGCACAACAAACGAACTGTCGAGCCGTGCCGCTTCTTTCATCTCCCGGGAGGCATCGGGAAATGCGTTCTCGACATAGCGCTCGAGCCCGCGGCTAAACGCGAGGTATGCCTCATAGCGAGGAGGGGTCGCTCCAGCGGCCGCATTGGCTGCGAGCCGGGCATCGAGGCTCGAACCAAGCAGCCCCTGGATACGGGAGCGCAGTTCGGCGATGCCGGGCATGGGATTCTCCATCGCGGCACTAACCGGCGTGAGTAACCCGAGGAGTTCGCCCGATGCCACCCGCCGTACCTCGGCGTGAAACTGTAGCGAGTCCCCGAGCCGGTAGACGCGACCGGTCACCAGTACCTCAGCCGAGGTGGCCGCAGCGACATCAACGGCTGACAGCACCGGACCGCCCTCGGACGAAGACCGCAAGAGCTCGAGCATCGACACGGTCGGCACGACGCGCGCAAGCCCGGTGCGGGCGAGTCCCTCGTTCATCCAGTCGGCGGCGAGCGCGCCGACAGGACGGAGCTCGGTATCGGCGGCCGGCACTTCGAAGGGGACGACTGCCACGCGAATGGGGACGTCGGCGGAAGGACCCGGGGGGCGCAGCTTTGCGAGGGCGCCCCCGAGTGCGAGGACCCCGACCGCTGCAGCCATGAACCAGATAGTTGGGCGACGGACGGTCCTCCCCTTCCTCATCGCCAGCACAAACGACCCCGCGCTTGGGTAGCGATCTGCAGCCACAGGACTGAGGGCGCGTTGGACCGCCTCTTCGATCTCCGGCGCCACGCGCGGACGCACCGTCCGGATCGATGGCATTGGGTCCAGCACTTTGCGTCGCAGGATGCCGCCCGGCGTTGCACCTTGAAAGGGCGGGGCCCCCGTGAGCATCTCATAAACCACGCAGGCCAGGGCGTATTGGTCTGAGCGTGGATCGAGGACCCCGTCAGCCGCGTGTTGCTCGGGGCTCATGTAGGCCGGTGTGCCGATAGCCAGCTGCGAGTACGTCTCGGGATCGTCGACCGACCCCTCAACCGCCTTTGCGATGCCAAAGTCCGACAGAAGGGGCGTGCCATCGGGTGCAAAGAGGATGTTCTCGGGCTTGACGTCCCGATGGACTATCCCTGCACCGGCCGCCTCGTCCAAGGCACTGGCGATGGCGTGCGCCACGCGCAGCGCCTCTGCGACTGTCGTAGCACCGCCTTTGCGCAGTCGGTCTCTCAGCGTGCCTCCCTCCAGCAAGGGCATACACAGGAACACTGAGGTAGCCGTCTGTCCCCATCCGATGACCGGAACGATGTTGGAATGTGAGATCCGGGCAGCAAGCTGCACCTCACGCAGGAAGCGCTCGCGGGCGAGTCGTCCTCCGAACTCGGGGCGCAAGACCTTCACCGCAATCGGGCCCTCGCCTGGCCGTTCCGCGCGGAACACGCGGCCCGCGCCCCCCCGTCCGAGCTCAGGTCCGACCAGGCTCCCCTGCGGAAAGGCCCGCTGGAGCTCCGACCTCAGCTCGTCCCCACCCTCGTTGTCGGACGCCATCCGCGACTCGGCCCCTGTCGAACGTTGTCCCTCAGAGTATAGACTCGCCGGAAGCATCGCGCGAGACGCAGGACCCACCCCTCAGCAAGGAGACGGCAAGTGACTGAACCCACCCCCAACGGACCGCCGCTTGGCATACGCCGAGTGAATCGGATGCTGGTCGACGACTTCGTCAACGACAAGGTGCCGGATCCGTTCTTCCGCATCGAGCTCGACATCCCCCTCGGGGGCGACGCCGAAGGGCTGCGAAAGCTCCTAGTTGATGGCGACCACCCCGGTGTGATCAGACTGCTTGAGGGTAAACTCCCGAAGCCAGGCGGGTCGGCCTCAGAGGCGATTCAGGCCCAGTATCATTCAGCCGTGGCCGTGATCCGTTCTGCTTTTGGAGCTTAGTCGCATTTGCTAGCGAATCCGCGTGACCCGGACGGCGCGCCAGAGCGCCTCCGGGTCGCGCACACGGCGCAGGCCCGGCTGCTCGGTCGCTCGCACAAACCTTCCCTTGAGCAAGACCTCCACTTCGGTCGGACCCATCGGTGTCTCGATCTGCCCAGTGACATCGGGCCCGATCAGTAGATCAATGGCTGGGGCTTCTGTCGGCACTGACTCCTCCCACGATTGGGCAAGTTGTCGCGGCTCGACGACGAGGGTGAGGGCGCTCGTCGCGGCGAGTAACTGCTGGGAGTCCGCACCACCAGCGTGGCAGAAGGAGTTCCAACAGCCGGGGTGGCTGGCATTCCTCGCCGCGCCGTAATGCGTGAACTCCCACTCCGCGACCACCTCCGCATTACCGAGGGCGGCGCAACCGGCGACGACGAAGCCTGCGGCCCCGTGCACCACCACGCCAGGGAGGCTCTGTGCGAGGTGGTCTGCCACACAGTAACCGAGCTCGCGCAGGCCCGTGTTGCATCCGGTGAGATACACCTGGGCACCGGGCGCCGCGAGCCCTTGCGTGGTAAGCGCTGCGGCCAGCAGAGGGACGGTTTTCGCTCCAAGGCCGAAATGCCAAGTGGGCGCACCGTGCGAGATCACCTCGATGGCGCTGGGCGACCCACCGGCGGTCGCGATCATGACAGAGGGAACCAGATCTGCAAAACCGGTCACCTCGTCGTAGCGCCATTGATGCGCCTTCACGAGGTTCATAGACAAGAGTTTGCGATATTGCGGGAGCGGTTCCGCGTTCGCACCGTCAACCACACAGGCGTTTGGTGTTTGCATGATGCGTGGATGCATGTGGAGGTTCTTGTGCCTTAGCGAACGACTGTTACACGGCAACAGCTCGCGTGCAGACCTTGCAAGCAGCGCGAGCCGGGGGTAGCCTAGGCCCGTCAATTATCTATTCAAGGGGGTATCGACATGGCGGCGAAGAAGAAGGGCAAGATCCAAGACGAGGGGAAAGTTCGATCCGACGATTGCCGGGGGATTCGGCGCGTGAACCTGATGGTCGTGGACGACTATCAGGAGCGGGAGGCTGTCGCGCACTTCTTCCGTATCGAGGTCGATTTCATTGTGGATCAGCATCAGGCGAATCTGCTTCGAGGCCACCTCGGCAGGCCAACCAAAGGTGGAGACGAGGAGGTGATGGACGAGCTCTTAAAGGGGAGCGAGTATGGTGCTTATGCAGCGAAGGTCCTAAAGGCGGTCTTTGATACCCAATAGCGGACTGGCGCGGTCCGGGCGAACGACTGCGTGTTTTTACTGCCCTTGGCGTCGTTCCCGCAACCGGACCGCGTATCGCACCGGCGCCGCTCGCAGATTCTCCACATCCACCCGATAGCTTCCCGCCGTATCGATCTGCAGGACGCAGTGATCGTGCCCAAGGCTGCCCGAGCGGAGGACCCGTCCCTCGTTCCCCAATAGCCAGCAGCTAATCGAGGTGCCGCGGGCTCCCGCAACCTCTATACTGCGCGTGCCGCTCGGCACGTCCAGCAGGTGAGACCCTGCGCCGTACGGCGGGAGCTCGTGCGACGGCGGCCGGCCGCAGGAGAGCGCGAGGAGCGCATGGAGTGTGGTTGCAAGGATGGCACGACAGAGGGCGGCGCTACTCACCGCTCCCCTCATGAACCCAGTTCGATCGTGGAACATCGCCCGCGTGACACGGCGACGTCTGCCGACTCCCAGTGCCCAGATCCGGCGACCTCGCGCGCGCTGAGCTGGATGCGACCGGGCGCCCTCGTCACCGTCACTGCCCCAGCTGAGTGCGTTCCGCACACGGGCGGCTCCGTGCGATACGCCGTGAGCTGACCCACGACCACTCCATCGACAAGCACTTCTATCGGCGACGGCGAGGGGTCCGATGTCCAGACCGTGATCTGTCCTGTGCTCACCAGTCGCCTCCGCCTGATCAGCGCCCATCACGCCCGACGCCTGTCGATGGGCACACGGCCAGACGGCGCAGACGTTCATGTCCCTCGACGTCGCACGGGATCCGCCTGAACAGGTGAAGGCCGCGTGGCCCGTCCACTCTGGATGCACGGTTCATCGCTCTCCTTTCAGGCCGCGGGTCGTAGGGCGCCTGGTTGATCACCAAGCGCCGCGCGCAACTGCTTCACCGCTCGAAAGAGCCGCAGCTCCGAGGCCGTCGGCGTGATCTCCAGCAGCTCGCCGATCTCCTGGTGGCTCATCGACAGGAAGTACTTCATCACCACCACCTCCCGCAGCTTCACCGGCAAGCGACCGAGTGCCGCATGCACATCATGGTGCATCTCGATGTCACGCGACGGGTCGTGGCCAACCGCGGCGTCCTTCGGGATGTCACCATCCACGAACCGCTTCCGGCGCCGCATCCTCATCAGGCTGCGCGTCACCACGATTCGGCGCAGCCAGCCGGACAATCCGTCACCCCGGTACTGAGCCAGGAGCCGCGGCAGGTCCATGAAGATCTCGTGGACCACGTCCAGCGCCTCGTCCCCGATGAGGCGTTCCCCGGCGGTACACATAGGAGACGCGAACGTTACATATAGATGCTGGAGGCTTACCTGCGCCGCTTCCGAGAGCGGGGCCGCTGGGTCCGACGCTCGAAGGACCTCCAGGGCGTTGGCAGTTGCTGTGGCGGGGCAGCGGTCGACGGACCGTGAGGCGAAGAGGGGGCGTTCCATGTGGGCGAGGGGCATTTGGGACCCCATCGTCGCCCACCCCCCTCACTGGCTCCTCAACGATTCCTCAAACGACGGGCTACCGCAGAGGCAAGGGGGTGGCGGCGGGCACCCCTGAGCCCATCTTCCGCCGATGCTCGAACTCGCCACCTTCGGCGGTGTTGCCCTCACGCGGGACGGGGTCGTTGTCCCCTGGACCCTGCGCGGATGGCAGCGGCCTGCGCTGCTCGCCCTCCTCGCGGCCGCGGGCAAACGCGGGATCGATCGCGCCCTCCTGGCGGCCACCCTCTGGCCGGATTCCCCAGACGCCTCTGCTCGGCATTCCCTCGACGAGCTGCTCAGCCGGACGCGCCGCGAACTGGGCGAGAAGGAGCTCTTCGTCGGGACGATGACCGTGGCCCTCAACACGGCCACTGTCACTGCCGACATTGCCACGTTCGAAGCGGCCATCGCCAGCAGCCGACTCGCAGCGGCTGTCGAGATTTATGACGGGCCGTTCGCCGTCGGCCTGCGCACGGGCGACTCACCGGAGCTCGAGCAACGTCTGCTCTCGGTTCGCGCGCACTACGCGGCCGAGTTTCGGAGGGCGGTGGAGACACTGACCTCGGAGGCGGGGCGACATGGCCACCACGGCGACGCGGTCCGCTGGTGGGAGAAGTTGGTGCGCATGGAGGTCGACAACACCGCAGTGATCCTGCGATTCATCGAGCTGCTGGTCAAAGCGGGTGATACCGACCGGGCCCTCAGTGTGGCGCACGCCGCAAAGAACCGCAGCGAGGTGGACGGCGACCCTGCTGATCCAGCCATCGAGACCTGGATCGAACGGCTCACGAAGGGCAACACCGGCAGTGGCGGCGGCAGTGGCGGTGACAACAGGAAGCTCGAACCGGTCGGAGTCACATCCATCGTCACACGCGCGCTCGGCTCGGACTACCGACTCGGCCCGCTTCGCGATGAAGGGTCGCTCGAGCTCGTCTTCGAGGGCACCAAGGTCACCACGGCCGCACCGGTCGAGGTGCGCCTGATCCAACCACGCGTTGCCGCTGGCACGGACCCATCAGCCTTCGCGCAAGCGATGAATGGCGCCGCGTCGGTCGTCCATCCGGGCGTCGTTCCCGTGCTCGCCGTCCGGGCCACCGCAGACGCCCTGGTCACGGTGACTGCGCGTCGCCCCGCTGAGACGCTCAAGCAACGCATGAGACAAGGAGCGGCGCGCATCCCCGACGTTATCGCGGTGGGTCTTCAGTTGGCCGAGGCGCTCGCCGCCGCTCACCAGCGCGACGTCGTCCACGGAATGCTCCGGCCGCGCCTCATCGGCTTCTCGCGTGATCACGTCGAGATCATCTCCCTCGGACTCGGCCAGGCCCTGCTCAGCCGTCGCTCCTCGGATGAACGATCCACCGTCGTATCGCTCGGATCACCGCGCTACCAAAGCCCCGAACAGCTCACTGGCACCGTGCAGTTGGACGAGGCCAGCGATCTCTATACGCTTGGCGTGATGCTCTACGAGTGGGTGACGGGACAGCCGTGTTTTCCGGAGTCCGGCGACGGCGTCCTAAAGAAGTTGCGGGAGGCTCCAACGCCGGCGCGTTCGGTGCGGCCAACCATCCCTGCCGCCCTGGATGCCATCATAATGCAGTGCGTGGCTCCACATGCAGCCGACCGGCCAGGGAGTGCGATGGAAGCAGCTCGCGCCTTCGCCCAGCTTGCCTGAGCATGTCTGAGTCCGCTGCCCTCATCAGTCGTCAACAGGACCAGTGGGCAAGCACCCTGCCCCGCGACCACCACCACACGCACTACCTGCCCGCAATCCTCGACAATGTCTTCGAGCGAAGGCTGCATCCCGAAACGAGGGCAGACTTCGATCGGGGCGACGGGTCGGAGTTGCACGATAGCGAGTTCCGCACGGGCAAGAATCGCCCCGCGAAAATGCGGGCCCTCGCCTCCTCGTCCGCCCTCGCCGTCAACTTCTTCGATGCCTGGCGCGATGCGGACAAGGCGGCGCTGTCCAGCGCTCTTGGGCTTCCTGCCCCGATCGCCAAGCTGCAATTCGAGTTCAAGCCCGACCTCTACCCCGTCAAGCCGCGCTCTCCGAACCTCGATCTTCTGTTGGAGCTGGCTGATGGGCGGCTGGTCGGGGTCGAGTCGAAGTTTGCTGAGCCCTATAGATCCGCAACGGGGCATCGCACCCTCTCGCCGCGGTACCTTCCTGAGGGGCAGCGTCTGTGGATGGAAGCGGGACTCCCCGGAGCGCAGGCACTCGCAGACACTCTGAGTCCTGACTGGAAGCATCTCGACGCTCCCCAGCTGCTGAAGCACATGCTGGGGTTGGCGAGCATGCGGACACCGCGGCGCGCCGATTCCCTGCTTTACCTGTGGTTTGACACCGACAGGGACGACGCGAGAAACCATGCGGCCGAAGTAGACTGCTTTGCCAGTCACGTCGCCGGCGACGCCGTGCACTTCCTGAATGTGACTTACCAGCAGGCATTCGCCAGGCTCGGGAACATCGAGCCTCGGCCGGGCTGGTGGGAGTATGTGGAGGGCAGGTACTTGCGGGCCAACAGCGCTCAGTAGTCGCCAGATACCTCACGAATGCTGAACGAAGCACCCGAATACGGCGCCGGATGGTACTTCACAGCCCCCTGGGACCCGGTCCTCGTACGTCGCGGCGATGCCCTCGGCCTGCGTGCGGGCGCTGACTACTTCGCGGACCTCCTCGCGCCGGGCCTCAGCAACGGTACATCGGACGCCCGGTGGATCTCTCTGTTGTCGTGGTGCCTCAAGTGGTCGCACATCGTCTGGCGCGAGGCGGGCGGCGGTGACCTGTCCACCCGCGATGGCCAACGCGCACGCTACGCCTGGCTCCGCCCGCTCGAACTCCTTTGGATCGATCGCACCCTGGAGGCGGGGCAGACCACTGGGCAGCTCCGCGGAAGGCGAAGCGTGGAGCGTTGGCGGAAGGACGACCGAAACGAGCGGGAGTTTGCAATGAGTCCCGACCAGTTTCGACGCTACCGACAGGTAGGGTCGTACGGCGCGTATCGCGTCATGCTCCGCGCCCTTCCCGGGCTCACCACCGGCGATGGCTGGACGCCAGCCGCAACGGCCCACCGTCTGGCAGACCTCGCAAACCAGAGCCTGCCTCCCGAAGCACGGCTTCGCCACGAGCACTTCGAGAATGCGACCCGGTGGGGGCACTGGCTCGGAGACGAATCCCGTTACTGGACAAAGCACGGCTGGCCTAACTGGGCATCTCGCCCGGAAACCGGTTGGCTCCCCACGCCGAACGAGGCAATCGCACAGCCTCTTCCAGACGCCGAGAGAATCCTTCTGGAAGGGGCACTCTTCGCCAACGAGTCCAGGAGACGCGTAACGGCCACAGTCCTGGCGCAAGCGAGGGGAGCCACCTCGCACCCCGCCCTCTGCGAAGCCATCGCAGCCTCGGCGACCCTCGCGCGACATGTGGAACCGGCGTCTCTGGCGCCGCTTCCGGCGTTCACCCGCTTTGCCGATGCCGCCATGCACACGATGCGGGGGCTGTGGGACGACCTCAATTCATCCCAGATCACCCAAACGCCACCAGTGCAGGACCTCGCAAAGTCAACGGAGATACGAACCCGGCTGGAGACGATGCGCGAGAGTGCGGACACCTGGCTCAGCGAATCGGGTCGGTCAACCTTTCCCCACGATCAGGTCATCACTCAACTCGCCGAAGGCGTTCGGGCGGCTTCCGCTCCCGTTCAGCAGCTTCGGGCGATGATCCGACATCACCTCGAGCACGGCGGCGGGCGCCGCTGGTTCACCGAGCAGGAAGGACGCCTCAAACCGCTGGTTGCCCACACGGGGATTGCAGCCAGCGACTATCGCTTCCGGCTCTATTCGCTCTCGTGCCTTGCGGGACAGTGTGGCGTCGCGCCGATGGACGATATCCTCGACGCGATCAGCTGGAACGGGATTGGCGATCCGCTCGCGCGCGACATGATCGAAATGGAGGAAGAAGACCTTTGACCGATCCAGGCTGGGAAGACGCGCTCCCGGCGTCGCCGGAGGGTAGCCGCCTCCACGAGGCGTGGATGACTACCTTCGAGCAGCCAGATGCGGGCCTCCTGGTAGAGCACCTTCTTCCCGCTCTCTTGGGCTGCCGCTATGCCCTGTCCCCGGAGTTCAGGGATCGCCAACTGTTCTTCGCCGAACTGGGTTCGACACTCGAATCGCTTCACGGTCGACTCACCGTCATCTCCACGGCCGCACGTGGTCCGCGACTGCCTGCACCGTATCCATGGCTCGGACGCTATGTCAGCCACTTCATCGTCGGGGCCACAGGGCGTGCGGTGCAGCATGCCAAGTTGTGGGCCTTCCACTGGAAGAACGACGACGACACCGAATCCCTTGAGCTCAGGGTCTCGTCCACGAACCTCACGCAGTCGGCGTTCAAGGGTCAGCTGCAAGCAGGATGGCGTACCCTGCTGCCGCTTGCTGTTCGTGGCACGCGGAAGGCTCAGCGATCGTGGAAGGAGCTGGTGGGCTTCATCGAAGTGCTCGGCTTGTCGGCGGGCCCGGAAGCCTCGACTCGTCTCAACCGACTGGTGAGCCTGTTATCCCGTGCTGAGTGTCCGGCGGATGCGGCGTTTGTCGTCAGCACACCCGGCCGCAAGGGTGCCGCCCGACAACTGGCCCAGTACGACCCCGCGGAGATCCATGTGCTCGCACCCACCATCGGCGAGTGGAATCACCGGACAATCGGCGCCTGGTGCGAGGACCTGGGCGTGAGCGCCGACAAGGTCCACCTCAAGTGGATCTCCCAGGTTCATCCATGGGCACAGCCTGGCCAATGGTCGCTCTCCGGACCGGCGCGTGCGGCACTCGACCACGCGGGTGTACGGCTGGAGATGCTCGAAACAGACTTCAGGCTTTCCGACGATCACCGCGCGGGCGATGAGCGCTGGAACCACGCCAAGCTCTACCTGCTCCGTTGCCGCAACACGAGAAGGCGGCGCCTCCTCGTCACGTCGGCCAACTGGAGCAGCTCGGCGTGGGGGGCCGGCCGAACCGCGGCACGAAACTTCGAGCTTGGTGTCACCTTCGAGACCGATTGGACCGCGCTTGAGCACGAGCGGGAACAGTTCACCTTGTTAACGCACCCCTACTGCGTTGACCGGAGCGAAGAGGAGATGGACGAGGATGGCGCTCCAGCGCTCGAATGGGCAGAGGCGACCTGGAATGGCACCCTTGTCACATGCAAGGCGAATAGCACCGACGAACAGACACCCATCAGCGTGCTCGTGACCTTCCAGGACAACACCACGGTGAGCGAAATGCTGGTGGACGGCGAAACCTCGCTTATGTGGAGCAGCGCCCAACATCCCCCGCTCACGGCGAGCTTCACGCAGGGCACGGACATTCTCGGGGTGGATGTTGTTGATCTGCGAGCACCCTCCGAGCTTTCTGGGACCCCGCTCCCCGAGGTAGACCAGGAACTCCAGCAGGCGCTCCGTGACGCATTCCTTTTGCAGCGATACGGTCGGCTGGTGATCGATCCAGAGACAATCCCCGGGCTCATGGGTGCAGCAATGGTCACCAGCGCCGCGGGACCGGCGGCGGACTACGCCGTTCAGGCATGGATCGATGGGCGCGCCGCATTCGAGGTGGTCGATGCGTGGCAAGTGGCCCTCGAGGAGGCAGCGGGCGATGACTCGGAGCTGCAGCGAGTCATGGAGGATGGCAGGGCGCTGCGCGACATCTTTGCGCGCCGGGGCCGTCCGGCGGACGCGCTGGTGGTGGAGGAGTTGGGCTGGCGCCTGGATGGAGGTCCCTGATGGATGACTTCAAGCTTGATGCCCGGCGATGGCGATTCCTCGACAATCCAGCCCGCTACCTCGAGCGGGAAACAGGGGGGTTGCTGCTCGAGCCCTTGAGGAGACAGTTCGCGACTGCCAAGGAGATTCTTGTAAGAATGAGCGCCGGACGTGGCGTGCTTCTCGCAGATGACGTCGGACTGGGGAAGACTACTGTTGGAGCGCTGGTCGCGTGGGTTCTTGCCTGTCAGGACAAGCGAGTGCGCATTTACGCCCCTAACGAGGTGCTTCGCCGACGCTGGGCCGAGGAACTCGAGCGACACATCCCAATGTTGCGGCAGTACGGCGCCAGCAAGGAGCGCATCAAGCCGGGTGATGTGGGCAAGCTCAACGCCGGCCGCATCCAGGTGGCCACGCATCATGCCTTGGTCCAGAGTCGGCGTAACAACGAGCAGCGCACCGCCTGCGACCTGATGATCATCGACGAGGCGCACCGCGCCAAGGGCGACGGCAGTGCCTTCAACGATGCGATGCGCAGCCTGGGTGACCGCGCCAGGCGAAAGCTGATCCTCACCGCCACGCCCTTCTCCATCAACATCACCGAACTGGAGCAGCTCCTGACATTCGTCGGTGCCGACGGTCTCCGGGCTGTACGCCGCTACGCGAGCGATCTGGCCCGACTCTATAAGCTCGGCAACGGGCACGACGTGCAGGCAGAATCAGCTCGGCTCGTCACTGCGGCCAGGGTGGCGATCGATGAGCTACGACCTTGGGTCATTCGAAACGGAATCGACGATCTCTCACCCTCCGAGAGCAAACACTTTGGCAGTATTGCGGCCGAGCGCTGGGAGATTGCTACGGCGGCGGCCACGTCAGAGGAGCTGGCGCTCCTGTTGCGTATGGATCGCCTGTTGCACCTGACCGTGGAGCGCAGGGGAGAGCGCCGCAACGATCCCCGCTTTCACATCGGATGGCGCCATGTGGCCACAGCGCTCGATCGCGCGATTGCGCGCGCCGAACATCCCATTGTCCGTCGCCACGGTGGGGCGGCCATCACGGCGCTCAAGGAACGACGCGCCGCCCCGCACCCAAAGATTGCAGCAGTCTCAAACGCCATTCGCCCGATAGTTGATGCCGGCGAAAAGGTGCTGGTCTTCTGTCATCACCGGGCGACCGCGGCTGAGCTGCTCCTTGAGCTGGAAGGCGCGCTCAAGGTGGAGCCTGCGCGCGACATGGCACCGCCGGTGCGTGTGTGGCGCGAAGCTTGGGAGGGGATGCTCGGCGACGGCGATGAGCTGATGGAGCCAATCCTTGACTGGTTGTGTTCACCTGGCGTGTGTGCGCAGGTGAGCCGGTGGCTGGGCAAGCCGGCGCTGGCCGTGGGGAGGCTGCAAGGGCAGCTCTCAGCCACAAGACCCCGCGGGGCGGCCGCGCCAGTGCCGTCGATTGCCGAGGCAGCTCGGAGCCTGAGGGACGAGCTGCTGGACGAGCAGTCCACCTCCACACGCGCAGTGCTCAGAGCCATCGCCCGGAACACGCGTGCCTTTGGCCAGGGGGAATCTCAATGGCCGGGCCACATGGATGATGGCCACCGGGTGATGGGTACCTGGAAGGAGGACGAAGGTGAACGACCCACAACCCTCTATACTGGGCAACCCGACATCGTGCTCGCGCTCTTCAACAGTCCCTTTGGGCCTGATGTGCTGGTGACCACTGATTGGTTGAGCGAGGGGGTCGACCTGCATCGCTGCTGCCGGCACCTCATCCACTACGAACTCGATCCAAGCCCCATTCGCACCTTGCAGCGCAACGGCCGGCTAAGGCGCGTCAACTCGTGGGCCGCGCAGACGCGGCAACCCATCCGTTATGCCTACCCCACCTTTGGTGGCACACGCGATGAGAAGGCGGTAGGGGTAATGCGTCAACGGATCAACGCCTTTGGGCTGCTGCTGGGCGGGGTGCCCAGGCTGGACGACGAGGATGTGGTGGACGAGCGCGAGGCGTTTGCGGAGCAGGTACTTCGTGTAGCGCGGAGGCGACTGGAGTCGCTCAATCAACGGCTGAGCGGGTGAGGCTGCCCAGTTCTCGAGTCTTCGCCCGGCTGGCCTGAGCTTGCACAAGCGTCGCCAATGAGTGGCGACGTTTCGACCGGCGGAGAGGTCCACAGGGATGCTGTGTCTCGCACGCGCTCAGGACGCGGGCGCGTGACGGAAAGCTTCGACCCCGGCTGCGCATCTGGAGTCTGGCGCGCGAACGCACCCGCGATCGCGACGCGCCGGATTCCGCCGAGCCTTCCCGCTCGGGCCTCTTGGAGAGCTCCATGCGCACCCGGATCATTGCACCACTGTTGTTGTCCTTTGTCATCGCACCCTTCGTCCAAGGCCAGACACTCGCCAGCGCGAACGCTCCGCGGTCGGTCGGTTGCGAAGTCACGCAGACGGCCAGCTGCTTTGCCTTCTTCGCGGATGGCAACGTGAGAAAGGCGATCGACCAGAAGGGTTCCGGAACTCCCGCCTCTGGCTCTGTCGGATTCGCGCTGGCGCGGTATCGCTCGGTGTTTTCGGGACAGATCAACATTGCGGATACGCCGGACACCGTCACTGCAGGGTACGGGGCGCGCCTCGTGGCACCGGGAGTCGGTGGAGCGCTTTCCGCTGGGCTGGTTTCGTTCCGGCGTCTGCCGTCGCCGGATTCGACACACGGTCTCGGCTACCACTTCTACGGCAGCATTGCGTCGTCCCGGTGGGCCACCGATCTCGACCCGCAGGGCGCAGTGCTCAAGACCACCGATGTCGGCGTATTGGGTTTCGGTGCGCTCGGCACATGGGTGTTGGCGCGCGGAACCGTCGGTGACAACCCGGTTTTCGTCGCGCTCGATGGCGGCCTTTCCTACCGTCAGCTCTTTGGTGACCTCGCCACGAAAGCGAACGGCTCCGTGAAGGAGCGGCTGTACGACACGAGCAAGGAGAAGTTCATCGGTATCGAGACCGGCCTGATCCTTCAAATCAACTCCATCAAGGCCGGGCTGAACTACTACTTCTTCGACGGCAATGCGCGCGGCCTGACCGACGGTCAGGTCGTCGCCGGATTCAGTATCCAGTCCAACGTGTTCGTCGGCGCGCTAAAGGCCCGGTAGGCGAACGTCCAGGGCCGAGGACTATCGAGGCCCGCCGCGCCCGTCTCGCCAGCTCGGAGCATCCGCCGAACACAATCCGGCGCTCACCTCGATCCCGAGCGGGTCCGGCGAAGAGCGCCTCTCCATGTCACGCCTCCACATCCAGGTGCCTCATGTCATCAGCCTCGCCCTCAGGCCGCCGGCTGGCCCGCGTCCTGTCGATAGTCTTCAGCTATGCGTTCGTAGCCTGCTCCGAACCGGCCGAGCCGAAGTCACCCTCGATCTCCGACGTGACCATCCAGATACAGGGAGGGCGCTCATCGCTGTCCGTGGGCGAGTCGACCCGCGCTGACCTCTCCCCTATCGGACTCGTGCCGGGAGCCAGGCTTTCGTCGCGTTGGAGCAGCAGCAATCCCGCGGTGCTTTCGGTCGCCGGAGATGGCAGTTCCGCCACGCTGACGGCCGTCGCGGCGGGGAGCGCTGAAGTGATTGTCGACGTCAGCGCGGAGGGAAGCAAATCCGCGCCCACGTCACTGCCCGCACGTCGTCTCGCGATCACCGTTCAGAATCCACCGCCTGCGCTGTCTGGAACGATCAGTGTGTCGCCCGCGCAGGTGAGACTCGGTATCGGCGCGAACCTTACCGTCGTGCCGCAGGTATCACGTGCAGCGCCGTCCGTGAACGTGGAATGGCAGTTCACTTCGAGCGACCCTAGCCGCTTCACCGTGTCGTCATCTGGTATGGTGACGGGCATCTCCCCAACGACCGGAGTAGTCCAAGTCACGGCCAGGGGTACCGGCGCTGGGTATTCGGCAAGCACACTCACCGCACAGATACCGGTGACGGTCCTCCCACCAGCGCTTGACTCCATCGCGGTCTCCCCTGTCCCGATGCACCTGGTGCCGGGTCGCGCGAAATCGATCACCGTGCAGCCGTTTGGGGTTGATGCAGCGGTCGCACGCGTCACCTTTCAGTCCGCAGACCCCGGGATTGCCACCGTCTCGTCGAATGGAGTAGTCACGGGCATTCGCGCTGGTGCAACCAGCATCGTGGTGACCGCTGACGCACCCCAGGCAGCGAGCGGAACCGACGTCACCCTTCGAAGGACGCTGCCAGTCGTGGTTGCAGACGGGGTACTCTCTGTTGTCATCAGTCCGAGAGCGATGGTGTTGCGACCGGGTCGGTCTACGGGCATCGCCGTTGATGTCGCAGCGACCGGTGCCGTTCCACGAACGTCTCGTTTGTCATCCACCAATCCTGCGGTCGTGACAGTCGCCCCATCAGGAACGGTGACTGGGGTGGGGATCGGCAGCGCGTACGTGCGCGCGGTGGCAACGGCTGACTCGACCGTCGGTGACAGCGTGCTCGTGACTGTGTTACCTCTCGTTCGCCTTTCGACGATTTCCGGGGATGGACAGTCATCGCGCGAAGGACAGACGCTGACGCAGCCACTTGTTGTGCGGGCGTCAGATCCCGCCAGTGGCGCGCGGCTTTCCGGGGTACCCATCGACTTGGCGGTGACGGATAACTCCGGTGCGACCTCGCCATCACGAGGTTCCACGGACGCAAATGGTGAGTTCCGGTTTAGCTGGACGCAGGGCCGGCGAATGGGACTCCCAAATGAGCCGTTTGCGCCACACGTGCGCGTGACGTCGGCGGAGTCGGGGGACACGCTGCGCATCGGCGCGCGCGTGGCCTGTTGGTATCAATCGGCATTCGCACTCCCAGTGTCTTTTTCCGGTCAGGTTGGTAGCAGCTCACCGTGTCTCTGGACCACCGGAACTGGCGTCGGTCAATACTACGGTACGCGCTCCCTGCTGGAGGTCGTCCCTGCGGGGATCTATCGGGTGCAGGCGTCCTCCACCACGGGCACCTACTCGCTCTGGATCGGAGAGCGGCTGCTGACCTCGTTCGACCGCGGCCGATGGACCATTGGGCTTCACAACATTGCCGTTGGATCGCCGCAATCGTTCACCATGCTCTGGATGACCCCGGGCTCGCGGCTGAGCCTCGAACCGTTCCGCGACTCGGCGCAAGTCGGCCATGCCGCGTTCTCCGTCTCGCTGTCGCAGCTCCCGTCGGACCTGTACAACTGCGCCTTGGGAATGCCGACCCTTGTCGGGAGTGGAGCGCTCTCGCAAACGATCGCTCCGGGAGACTGCCTCGCCGCCGGGCGACCCGGTGACCAGTTCTACGTCCCCGTGAACGCCGGCGAAACGATTACGCTGCGCGCGTCCAGTTCGGCCTTCACTCCACGTGTTGTGCTCTACACATGGAACGGCACCGCCTGGCAAGAGGTTGCCGCACATGCGGGAACGCGCACAACGCCCGCGGCAATAGCCTGGACCAATGCTGGCGACGGACTGATCGGGTACGCGCGCATCGAGAGCATCGAACCCACTGGCGGCGGCTATACTCTCACATCGCAGTATGCGTCAAGCGCAGCGCTATTGAGCGTGTTTAGCGCGCCTCCAGATGCCACCGGACGCGTTCCATTTCCTCGAGTGCCCTCCCCGTCCCAAGGGCGGTCCGGCATGCGAGTACCACCCCTTCGGTAACCACGACACCCAATCGGCCCTCTCGTGCCTGCTGCGGTAGCCACCTTCATCGACATCATCTGTCGCTGACGCGCTGGCGTCGAACAACGACTGAAAGGAGGGGGCGACGACAGGCATCTCTGTGGTCGCCCCCTTTGCTGTTTGTCTCTTGGGCCGCGCGCGGACGCCGATAGGTCACAGTTGGTCCCCTCCCGACCGTCGGTCACCGCCAACCATCTCATCACCCCTGGAAGGTGCCTCATGAAGCGGATGTACGCAGCGCTCACCGTGGCGACGGCCGGTACCCTGGCTGCCTGCTTCGACGACCAACCGATCACCCCGGTCGAACCCATTCCGGCCCCCACGCTCTCGGTCGTGGCATCCACCCCAATGGGAGGGATCGACGGGTTCTACTTCCTGGCCCCCATCGCGGAACCGCCCAAGGCGGTCCCGAACGACCCCACCATCCTTGACCTGCTCGCCACCGAGATCTGCGAGTGCAACGGCTCGGCGTGCGTCGGTCCGCTCGTGCGTCGCTTCACGTCGGCGATCACCTCCCCGGACCGTCTCCAGTTGGTCGAAAACGCCTTGTATCGGGCCGAGTGGAACACGCAGACGGATCAACTCGACCCGGCGAAGATGTATCGCATCCGCGTGTTGGGGAGCGGCACCGAGCTGGGGTACGCCAACGTAAACATCCTCGGCGCGGGAGAAGAGCGTGACCCGTCCGGGGTCATCAACCTTCGCGCGGGCGCCACGTTGCCGATCCGGTTCAAGGTCCAGTCCGGCGCGGCGCAGCGTGTGGGCCCCGGCGGTGGCACGGTGCAGCTCAACAGTGGAGTGCGCCTCGTCGTGCCCGCCGGTGCGGTTGCGCAGGACCTGCTGCTGACGGCCACGCCAGCCACCAACCTGCCGCCCGGCTCGCTCCCGCTCATCCCGGGGACGGGGTGGGATTTCGGGCCCGATGGAACGGTCTTCTCCGCCCCGGTCACGATGACGATCCCGTACAACGCCGCGACCCTGCCTCCCGGTGTCGTGGAGTCCGACCTGCGCATTCACAAGTTGGTCAACGGGGCCTGGCAGCAACAGAACGCCGGGCAGGTCGATCTGGTGAACAAGACCGTGTCGGCCGAGGTGAATGGGTTCAGCGTGTACATCGTCATTCCGCGGAACCCGGTGACCCCGGAAGACCTGACGGCGCCGGTGGTCCGGGCCTTGGAGGTGCGCGATCCAGTGACGGGGCAGTATGGCAGCGCGGTCACCCTGCAGGCGAGCGCCGCTGACGCGCCCCTGACCATGCGTCTCAAGATCACCGACGACATCGCTGGGGTGTTGTTCATCGACGTGCGCCTCGTGAGTCCGTCGGGAAAGCAGGTCCGTTTCCCCTGTTACACCGGTGCGGCCCCGAATACGGGCAGCGACACGAACGGGGAATGGATCTGTACGTCGTTGATTCCCCGGTACTCGGAGAACGGTGCGTGGTCCCTGGCAACGGTGTGGGTCCGCGACCGGGTTCAGAACTTCGACATTTATGGCCAGCAGCGCGGCGGGCTCTGCAACAGCAACAACTGTATTGCGGGCGCCGCGCAGATCACGGTCAGCAGCTCGCCCAGTGACGTGACACAGCCGGTGTTGCAGTCCGTGGTAGTGAGCCCGGACGTGACCCCGCGCCTCTACGGCCCCTCGCTGACGATCGCCTCGACCGGGAACGTCCAAGCGCTTCGACTGGGCTTCCAGGTGACAGATGACTTCTCCGGCCTGGGTGGATACCAGCTGTTCGATGGGCTCGGGCTGGAGTTCCTCGCGCCCAACGGCCAGGTGCAGCCGTTCCAGGGTCTCGCCTGCACCTTGACGAGTGGTACCAACCTCAATGGATTCTGGGACTGCCTCTTCACGATTCCGGCGCAGGCGCAACCCGGCACGTGGAAGTTGGATCGCCTTCGTGTGCCCGACCGGGTGGGGAACGGAGGGTGGCCCGGGTTCGCGGACTATCGGGATAACCGGCAGGGCCAGCTCTGCAACCCGGCGGGCAACTGCATCGCGAATCCCACGGTAATCGTCACGGGGACCGGAGATGCTGCGCCACCTGCGCTACAGACGGTCAACATCCAGCCGGCTGGCAATATCGTGACGACCAACCTGGGCTTCACGGACAACCTCAGCGGCGTCTCGTTCGTGCGCGTGGTCTACAACAGCACAACCACCACGCAGTTCCAGGAGTGCATCACGTCGCTCACCGGCGGCACGGTCACCAATGGCACCTGGGGCTGCACCATCAACTTCTCGAGCCTCGCGGCCCGGGGACAGTGGATCCTGAGTCTCCAAGCGTACGACGTGGCGGGGAACCTCCGTCAGTACTACCGGCGCCCGGCGGACGGCTTCCTCTGCTACCGGGATGTGGGCCAGAACGAGGTGTGCCAGGACTTTGGCGCGACGGATCTGATCCTGCAGTAAGCGCGGGAACGTCGGACGGGCGCAGGATCACCCGTCCGGCGGGAAAACGGCGCGATGAAAGGCGGGGGCGACCACGGGCATCTCTGTAGTCGCCCCTGTCGTTTCCCCACCCGGCCCCGCCCCCATGTCAAAGCGCCTCTGGTGCTGCCTTGTGCTCGTCGCCTGCGGCGGCGAATCCACCAAGCCCGAATCCCCGGCCTCCGTCGCTGTCGCTCCCGCCGCCCTCGACCTCACCCCCGGCGGCACGTCCCAGCTGACTGCGACCCCCAAATCAGCGGCCGGGATCACCCTCACCACCCCCGTCACCTGGTCCTCCTCCAGTGACGCGGTCGCCACCGTCACGAGCGCGGGACTCGTCACCGCCGTCGCGACCGGCTCCGCCACGATCACAGCGCGCAGCGGCTCGGCGACCGGAACGGCCGCAGTCACCGTCACTCCGGTCCCGATTGCGGCGGTCGTGGTCACCCCGGCAACCGCCACCATCGAGGTCGGCGACACCACCCGGGCGCTGGCCACGGCGCGATCTGCATCCGGAACCGACCTCGCAGGACGGGCCATCACCTGGTCCAGCGCGGACCCGGCCGTTGCCACGGTCGCGCAGACCGGGCTCGTCACAGCAATCGCCCCGGGTGCCACCTCCATCTCGGCGGCGTCCGAAGGGCGAACGGGTGCACTCGCCCTGACGGTGACGCCGGCGGCCGTGGCCACCGTCACGGTGGCCCCAACGACCGGCACCATCGTCGTGGGCACATCGCGGCAGCTCACCGTCGCGCTCAAGGACGCGCGCGGCGCCACGCTCGTGAACCGGGCGGTCTCGTGGGCCAGCACGGATCCCGCCACGATTTCGGTATCGACCGCCGGCCTCGTCACCGCAGTCAAGTTGGGCGGCCCGGTGACGATCTCGGCGACAAGCGAAGGGAAGCAAGGGACGCTGGCGATGACGGTGACCCCGGTGCCCGCGGCTCGCGTCGCGGTCTCTGCCCCGTCGCCCGAGGTGAACGAGGGCAGCACGACCCAGCTGACCGCCGTCGCCACCGATGCGGGGGGCAACACGCTGAGTGGTCGATCGTTCACCTGGGTGAGCGACTCCGCGCACATCGCCACCGTGGATGCCAACGGCCTGGTGCGCACGCTGCGCACGGGGGTCGCGCGTTTTCGTGCGCGCGCGGACGGTGCCGCGGGGTCGGTTAGCATCACGGTGCGTGGTTTGATCCATCGATGGACGTTCGATGAAGTCGGTGGCACCGGCACCGCCTTCCGCGACGATGTCGGCGGCCGCGTGGCGAGGCTGGACGCTGTGGCGCAGCCGGGACGGAGTGGCTCCGCCGTCGGCGGCCAGGTCACGCTGCCCGGGGGCGCCCCCGGCCTTACCGACTACGTGTCGTTGCCAGGGGCCTGCTTCGCTCGCTACCGGACGCGACCATCGAGGTCTGGGCCACCTTGCACTCCTATCAGTCATGGAGTCGCGTCTTTGACGTGAGCGGCGACGGCAACCTGTTCATGGCCTGGTCGCAGAATGCAACCCCGGGCACCGACTACGTCTCCTTCAAGGTGGGCACAACGGAGAGTCGGATCCAGAATGCCATGGCGGGCTACACCACCGACATCCAGCACCACATCGTCATGGCCATCGACCAGGGAGGTGGCAGCGGCGGGCAAACGCGAGTCACGCTCTATCTGGACGGCGTGCGGACCGGCGAGTTCGACACCCCGCACACGCTGGCGTCGCTCAACGATGCACGCTTTTTCCTCGGCCGCGGATTCTTCGTTGTTCCGACGGCACACGCGTCCTATGACGAGGTTCGCATCCATGATCGCGTGTACCCCGCGACCGACGTCCAGGCGTCCTATCGACGGGGACCGGTGCGCACGGCCACGCCGACGACGCTCTCGATTGTCTCGCCGGCCGGCATCGGCGATACGATCCGGGGGATCAACACGACGCTGCAGCTGAACGTAGCCGCGTCTGACGCGCAGGGCCGACGCTTCCCGGTGAGTGGTGCGCGCTGGACCAGCGCCAACACCAACGCCTCCGTGGACAGCACGGGCCGCGTTCAGGTGCTGTCCAGTGGCACCGTGGACATCACGGCAATGGTCGGTTCCACAAGCCTGCGGTGGACCATGCCCGCCCGGCATGTCCGGCGGCTGCCACTGGACCCCTTCCTCACCACACCAGCGGCCGGTGCGACGTGGGAGATCCCGGTGGTCATCGTCGCCTACATCCCAACAGCTGACGCCCGAACCATCGACGTGCGCAAGGCACCGGACTTCTGGGACCTCCTCCCCTTCTCGCTGGACACCATGGAGCAGCGTGTCCTGGACTACGCCCGACGCATCAAGCTCGCGCGCGAACAGGGGAGCACGTTCCGCGGGTACAAGAATCCGCTCGCGCTGCCGTCGATCGGGATTCGTGTCACCGACGTCATTGTGACCTACGAGCACATTCCGGCGAGCACAACGCGACACCCGCTCACCCAGGGCTTCTTTCCGGACTACCACAAGATCTTCGCCGATCACGGCCTTGTGGCGTACATGCAGGCGCGTGGCATCAAGGAGGTATGGGATGCATGGACCGGCTTCGACGCGGGATTCCCATCGTACAACCCCGCCATTCACGATCTGAAGGACATTCGTGCCGGGAGCGAGTCGAACATGGCCAGTCCACTGACCGGTGACATCTCGAACAGCTACCGCTACCCGAACGATCTCCCATTGTTGAGCTACACCTGGACGATGTACGGCATCAACATCCGGCGCTCGCAGGCCGAGGCAGTCCACAATGTCGGGCACCAGATGGAGGCCCTCCTTGGCTACGCGGCGCGGCGGCAGGATGGAAATCCGAACCTCTTCTGGCGGGATTTCGTCGGGCTTGATGCCTCGGACAAGTGGGCGCCCGGTCGTGCCGGTGCCACTCACTTCCCGCCGAACGCTACGGGCGACTACGACTATCACAACACCCGGGTGATCCAGTCGGACATCGAGGACTGGACGCCGGCGAACGCCGGCCAGAAGACCGCCATCAGTCGCTCGACCTGGTACAACCTCGTCTATCCGTGGCCCGGCGTGACCTCCTTCGGCCAACGCGAAGAGTCGCAGTGGTATGTCTACTGGTTCCAGAACTTCCCCGGCCGCGGCAATCGCATTCCGCGCGGCTCTGCGTGGATGACGAACTGGTGGGCCTTCATGGGCGACTGGGATAGCTCGATCCGTTCGGGACTCGGCCTCTACTCCGGCACACCAGCGGCGAACGTGGGAGCGGGTGTGGTCTATCCGTTCGCAGCGGCCCGCGGCGCGGCGCCGAAGCCGTGGGTGCACGGTCCACCGCCGCGCGCACCGCGGAAGTAGCTGTCCGAAGGCGGCATGAATGGGGGGAAGGGTGAAGGGGCAAGCAGGACCCCCATTCATGTCGTCAGTCCCTGCGCGCTATCCCAGCCGCTTCACGCAGGCTCGTGCATGGTACTCCACCGGGCTGAGCAGGCGCTCGACGATCGCCCGCGTGTCCGGACCGCCGCCGGGATGCGAGAGCACACGATCGATCGCCGCAGGAATGCGAGCGGCCAAGTCCTGGATGCGGCCGATCATCGAGTCCGGCGAGACACCGACGGCGCGTGCGAGGGCGCGCCAGTGTGAGGCCGTGATGCGCTCCACCGCGTGCTCACCGTTGATCCCCATCGCCAGTCGCACCGCGCCTCTCGTCAACTGCGGATAGGGAAGGAGGGTGATGACGTCGTACAGCGGCGCCAAGCGTATGTCCGGCCCGGGCCCGTGCAACACGGCGTAGTTCTTCGCGTGTGCGTCGGTCCCGGCGATGAGCCAGTTGAGCACGTTCGCATCCAGAAAGCGTGCCACGTCCACCTCCGCCTCCACCGAATGCCGCGCCAGTAGCGCGGCGATCTCAGTCACCCCCGGTCCGCCATCGGACTCGTACTTTCGCGTTGGCATCACCGCCAGCGCCTGGCACATGTCCTCCTGGTGCACGCGGTGCAACACACCGTCAAGCCGCACCCGGTCGTAGCGCTCCACGACGATGGCGACCTCGTCGCCAAATCGTTGCACGGTGCTCGAAGCGGCCGCCAACCCGAGCTCACGCGCAAGGTGCAGGCAGGCGTGTTCGTTGTAGGCCAGGTCGTCGAGGTCGAGGACGGGTGGCTTGAGGATCCGATTGCTCGGCGCCCGTCCCCTGGGCACCCCCCATCGTCCGCGATCGTCCTCGTACAATGCGGTCTTGGGCTGTGCCCCGGCCAGGCTGAATTGTCCCTGCTCCGAGTTTGTGCGCCCCGCGGCGGGATTCCGGCGCAGCCCCGCCAGCAGCTCTCCCACAGCTTCCGCCGACAGCCATTCGATCGACGCGCGCTCGTCCGTGCGAGTTGGCGCGCCGAGCGCGGCATCGACCCTGTCGGGCGTCACCAGCTGCACCGCCCCCGCGCAGTCCTCTCCCACGTGTGCCAGAAGCTGCACGACATCGTGACGCGACACTCCGTGCTGCCGTCCCCAGTGGGCAATCACGGTCGGATTGTCGGGGAGGAGCCCCCACAAGAAGGCGCTTGTGGCCCGGTGCCCGTGCTCGGTCGCGATCAGCGGCATCGAGACGGAGAGCGGAAAAGCGCCCGGCGTTGCGCGCCAGCCGTCGTCATACCGAAAGACGAGGTGGCGGTTGTCGGCAGCGTACACGTGCCCGGCAACTTGGCCGTGCAGCAGCACGGCAAGGCGAGGTTTGGACGACCGCGTGAGCCGGCTGCGTGTATTGCTCGTCATCGGTCAGTCGCTGGCTGAACGGCCGCTCGTCACGATCTCTTCCGCGTGCGTCGCCCTGCAACCACGCTCGGCCATTCCGTGTTGGACCTGGTGCCGGGTGCAACGGTCAGCGCGGCGATGATCTCGCCAAGGTCCACCGGTGGGAGCGGGCTTGCACCGGCCGATCGCGTCTTGCGAGTCCTCCGCTGCGCAGTCGCTGCTGAGGTGCCGTGCGCCTCCACCCGTACCGCGAGCCCGAGCGCCTGCACCGCCTTGAGCGCCAGCCCCAACTCCGCGCTCGGCTTCCCCTTCTCAAACTGCGCGACCCAAAAGCGCGAGGCGCCGATGCGTTCGCCCAGCTCGCTCTGGCTGATGCCCGCGGCGGTGCGCGCGTCGCGCACCAGCGCCCCGAAGGTGGCAGGAGTGACGGACTTTTGCATGGGGACCGCTCCGATGGTGGCCAACTTCCACATGCGGAGGATGTGGACGTTCGTCAACATGTTCATGTTGTTGACGAACGTCAACAGCTGGGGGCACTCCGTGGTCACGACCGTTGGTCTGCCCCCGCAGGCCCGTCTCCTCGCCCTCAGTAAGGGAACCCACCCGGCGGGGTCGTGGAGACCGTCGCGGTCGGCGTCGGAAGACGGCCCGGCGTATGAGAGGGACTTCAATGCTCGGTTTCGTCGAGGGGTCACGGGATCGTGGCGAAACTTTCGCCACTGAGTGGCTAAAATTCGGTCACGGATAAGGCATCGGCCCTCGCCTGCGGCATACCGAGCGGAGTTGCCAGAGGCATGGACAGACATAAGCGACGTCTTGACATGTCGCTATGTCAATACATACCTTCTGCGCATGCCAGAAGGACTTACACTCGCCGAACTCGCCGAAGCATCCGGCCTCCAGCCCAGAACCATACGTTCTGGGTCGCACAGGGACTCCTCCAGGACCGCTCTCCCGAGGCCCCGCCGCCCGGTACCCGGCCGACCAGCTTGACCGCATCCGGGCCATCCGGACGATGAAGGAACTCCACGGGATGTCCCTCGCCGACATCCGCCGCGAGCTCCTGGTCGCGCCCGCGAGTCGCATCGCCGCGCTCGCCCAACGGGCCGCCACCATCGCTCCGGAACCGGCAGCGAAGGCGCTCACCGAGCCGCCGGACCAGTCGGGAACCGACGGGGACACAGCCCTCGACTACTTCCGCAGGCTTCGTGTCAGCGCAGACCCAGGCGCGCTACATGAATCCGGTTCCTACTTCAGCTACCTGAGCGCAGCCCCGCGCGACAACACGGCCGCCGACGCGCCGACGGACGAACCACCAGCTGAGCCTGCGCCGCGTGCGGCGACCGGCTTCGAGGCACTCGAACAACGCCTCACCCCCACCACTCCGCTTGCGCCGAGGGAGCGGCGCACGCGCGCCGTCGAACAGCTGACGATCGAGATCACCCCCGACATCGAGCTCTCCGTGCGCGGAAAACTCGACGCCGACCAACGCGCTCGACTCGAGCGCTGCGCAGAACTCATGCGCGACATCCTCACCGGGAGGGAATGATGACCACCAACGCCCAGACCACGCTCGCCCTCGACATCGGCCTCGATCGCTCGCTCGCCTTTGATGCCGGAGGTTCGGTCCGCTACCTCGTCGCAGATCTCGCCGCGAGCGGCACCGTCGACGGCCCTAAAGCTCCGCCGCCGGTGAACCTCGCCCTCGCCATCGACGTCTCGGGTTCGATGGAGGGCGCCAAGATTGCCGCCGCACGCGACACGGCCCTCGCCGTCGCCCGCGCGCTCACGCCGCGCGACCGCCTCACGATCGTCACCTTCAGTCACGTGACACAGCTGCTCCTCGACGCGTGTCCCATGGACGCCGAGGGGCACAATGCGGCGCAGCGGGCGATCACGCGTCTCGAAGCAGACGGCAACACGAACCTCTGGGACGGCTGGCTCCTCGCTGGCGAGCGCGTGGCGCAGGCGATGGCTCGCGATCCGAAGGCCACGCATCGCGTCCTCCTCCTGTCGGACGGCCAGGCAAACACCGGACTCACCGACCCTACCCAACTCGCGCAACACGCGGCCGGTGCCCTCGCGCGCGGCATCATCACCTCGGCGGTCGGCATCGGCGACGGCTACGACGAACACGTGCTCGGCAGCATGGCCGAAGCGGGCGGCGGCCGCTTGCATGACGCCGAGCATACGCACGAAATCGGCGAGGTCGTGCTCGGCGAGTTGCGCGAGGGACGCGCGGCGCTGGTCGAGCGCGCGACGCTGCGGGTCGTCATCCCGGCCAACGTGCGCGCCGAAGTGGTCGGTGCCTGGGCCCACACCGTGCTCCCTGGCGCGATCGACGTGGCCGTCGGATCGTTCTTGCCACACACCACCAAACGCGTCGTGCTGCGCCTCCACTGCCCGTCCGGCAAGGCGCGTTCACACATCACGCTGTCGGCAACCGCGCATGGCATGCTGCCCGGCGGCGCGGGGAGTGTTGAGGCGGACCCCTCCGAGACGGAACTCCGGTTCGCTGTCGGGCGCGACAACACGGCCCAGCCGCGTGACATCGAGCGCAGCGTCGCGGCATTCCGCGCCTGGCAGGCCGACGCGATGAAACGCACGGTCGACCTCAATCGCGAAGGCAACCGCCGCGGCGCGAAGCACTACCTCTCGCGCGAGTTGCGCTGGATGGAGCCATACGCCCGTGACCTCCCCGGCAGTGCGCCGCTCATCTCCGAGCTCGTGCTGTTGATGCACCAGGCCGAGGACGAACTTGACCCGCGCCTGCGGAAGGAGCTGCGCATGGGGTCGATGATGCGTGCGCATTTCAGCCTCGACCTCCGCTCCGCACCGCGCCCGTCGCTGCGCGAAATGCTGGAAGAGAAGGCGAAGCCCTGACGTGCTCCGGGGGAAGCGGGGCGTCGCCAGCCATTCGGCCTGGCACGCCCCGTTACACCCCATCACGTCGCGTGACATGACGTTGAGGCATGGTATGAGGTAAGTGGATGCGCCACAACAAGTTACGTGGCCGCCCACTCGCGCACGTTCCCTCCAGTATGGCGGGCAACACCACCCAACCCAACCCGCCATGAGACTCCGCAATCCACTGCTCGCCGCGCTCCTCCTCGCCGTCGGCGCCTGCTCCACCGACGTCACCGCCCCCGCCCCCGCGGCCCGCCCGCTGCCGACCGAGGTCAACCACCTCTTCAACGTCGGCGAAGGCTCCTACCGACTGCTCGCCGACTACTATGTCGGCCCCAACCACGTCCCAGACTAGGAGCTGGGCGCGGCACTCCTCAATGGGCAGGAATACCAGGGCTCGGTCTACATCCGCGTCTCGATCCCGCCCGTCCTCGTCCCCGGCCCAACGTCGAGCCTCCCCTGCATCACCAGCTCGATCCTCAAGATCGAGACCCGACCCGGCTGGAGCGCCGCGGTACGCAAGGCGGGCGGTTGCGGCAAGGACATCGAGGTGCAGTTCTCCAACGCGCAAAGGCAGCGCGCGACGTTCAAGTACACCTTCACCTGAGGGGCTGACGAAGGTGGACCACGGGGCCGTGAAGTAAGCCGCCGTCAGGGCGTGAGCGAGACGAGGTCGTGGGAGATCGTCATTCCTGGAAGGACACTTCATGGTGCACTTGTCCTTCCGGGAAGGACAGTCTTCGCCGGGGGCAGTGTTTGATGGTGTCGGCCCCCGCAGTCAAGGAGTTGTCGAGCGAGCGTCTTGCAGAATAGAAATCGATTTCTATTCTGCACGCTCAGGCAGTCGGGGGCCAATGGACAGCCGGTCCCTGGGGCCATCCCGGGCCGCGCGACCGGTGAGCCCAGGCGCGACCCACCGAACCGTTCCTGCGCGTCGGGTGTAGACTCCACCGGTCCCTGCCGGTGGCGACTTCGTGACCCAACCCCGACGCGCAGCTACACCAATGATCCGGGTCGCCCTCGCCGCCTGCCTGCTGGCATTCGGTCTTTGGGCGCGAGCTGCGGACGCGCAGGTCACCACCTCGGTCTCCGGTACGGTCTACGACAGCGTCGGCCAACGCCGGCTCGAGGGCGCCACGGTCCAGATCGCCCGGTCGGACCGCCCCGCGGTCGCACGCTCCTTCCGCACCGGCGCTGACGGCAACTTCCGGTTCGATACCCTCGACGCGGGCACCTGGTTACTCGGCTTCTTCCACCCGGTCCTCGATTCGCTGGGCCTGGTGTCGCCGATGCTCCGCGTCTCAATCAGCGATACGACGGCCGTACGCGCGATGCTCGCGGTGCCATCGCCGCGGACGATCGTGCGGGCGAGTTGCGGGACCGACTCGACCCGCGGGTACTGGCAGGGCCGCGTGCGCTACGCGGTTACGGGTGCCCCGGTCGACTCCGCGCTGGTCGTCGCTCAATGGAGCGTGATCGTCACCACGGGCGGCACCATCTCGCGACAAACCCCAGGGGTCACGACGCTGACCGATGCGGACGGACGGTTTGGGCTCTGTCAACTCCCGAGCGACGAGATGGTCGTGATGCGCGCGTGGAAGGGGGGTGACTCGACCGGGACCTCGATGTTCACCCTGCCCAACAACGGCCTGCTGGTGCGCGACCTGTTCGTCGCCCCGACGGAACTCGCGCAGCGCACGGTCCCAGATGAATCGAGCGATCGGCGGCGCGACTCGGTGGTCGTCCCGGTGCTTGTCGGTGGCGCCCGGGTACAGGGACGTCACCCGCCCTGATGGCCGCCCGCTCCGCGGGGCACGGGTCCGCCTGGCCGACGCTGGTGCGGAAGCGACGACGAACCAGGATGGATACTATGCCCTCGACTCGTTGCCGTTAGGCACGCGCTTGCTCGACGCACGGGCCATTGGATACTTGCCGGTCACGCGGATGGTCGACCTGTTGCCGACGACGCCGATGTCGCTCGACGTGGTGCTGGAGTCGCGGCAGACGTTCCTGGACACCGTGAAGGTGGTGGGCGATCGTCTCTACGACTCGCCGCAGTATCGGGACTTCCTGCAGCGCAAGCGGAGCGGATTCGGCTACTACGCCGATGAGCAGGACCTCGAGCGCTACGACCCGTTGTACTTGAGTGACATCGTGCGGCGGTATCCGGGCATCACGGTCCGCGGGACCGCGGGCAACTCGCAGATCTACATGCGGAGCCCGTTCATGCAGGGGGGCGGCATGTGCCAGCCGGTGATCTTCCTCGACGGGATGATGTTGGCGGCAGTGCAGGGGTTCTCGCCGGACTTCTTTGTTCCCGCGCAGGACATCCGCGGTGTTGAGGTGTACACGCGCGCGTCGGGCATGCCGTCGCAATTCCAGACGCTCAGCGGCTGCGGATCGATCGTGGTCTGGACGGGTCGGCGCCGGTTGACGCTCCCGCCCTGAACGAACGCGTGAGCTTGCGACCCCAAGTTGTGATCATCACCCGACCAACAGGCCAGGCACCGCGGCTCGCACGGGGACGTCGGCTGCTTGCCGACAGGCTCGCCTTCGCGCGACACTGAGAAACAGGGACGGATCGGAGCGTTCCTGCGGGGGAGGGTGCGAATTCCGCCCAACCCCAGATCCATGACCCCGCGCTGTGTCCGGTCCGCCACCATTGCCCTGCTCGCAGTAGTCGCCGCATGCGGAGGGCCAGCCGGGCCCAGCGTGCCGCCGCCGCCCACCCAGGCTACGGTCACCTCGGTGCAGGTCGCTCCGGCAGCGCTGCAGCTGGTCGAGGGAACGACCGGCGTGCTGGTCGCGACGGCGCGCGATGCCCAGGGAACCTGGTCCCCGGTGCAACCTTCACCTTGGTCGAGTAAGGCCAGCAACGTGGCCACGGTCTCCGGCACCGGCACCGTGACCGCAATCGTCGCTGGTTCAACGATCGTGAGTGCGACATCGGGCGGTGTCCAGGGTGCAGCGACGGTCACGGTCACGCCCGCGCTGCTGCTTATCGTCTCTCCGACAACGGCAACGACGACCGCTGGCGGGAGTGTGACGTTCAGCGTAACCGCCCTCGACGCCAACGGGAACGTGCGACCAACGCCCGCCGTCACCTGGACGTCGTCGAATACCGCCGTGGCCACGGTCTCCAGCAATGGCGTGGCAACCGGAGTGAGCGCGGGGACCGCCCTCAGCAGTGCCCGGGCCGGAAACCTGATCTCCTCCCCGGGTGGACTGGAACGTGACGAACCCGGGTCGCTGTGATGATATCGCAAGCCGGACGACGTTCACCGCCCTGATCTCGTGGACCTGGGGCCGGAACGAAGTCAACCGCGAGAATCACGAGATCAGCGTCCTGCACCGGGTCAACCTCACGAGCGCGCTCACACGTATCTCATCGCCGCTGGACGATGAGCAGACGTGGCAGGGCCTAGTGACCGGCAACGCCAGCGTGACCGACTACGACATCAACAACAACTCGCTGCCGCCCAACCGTACCACTCTCAGCGGCAGCGGGAACGTGCTCAGCACCTTCAACGGAAGTCCCCTACCCGGCGTCACCCTCAAGGTCCACCTGCCGACGTGCACCTATCGGTGGGAGGCGACCGCATGGATCGACATGGTCCTCACGGCGCCCGACGGTCGGACCGACCGCAGCCCGTTGCCGATCGGCACCCTGCGCCTCGGCTGGCGTCCCCTTGGTTCATGGACACGGAACGGGTTCACTGGGCCACAACCATACTTGTGGAACGCGTATGGTCTTTCGTGGTTGACGATGCCCGGGAACTCGCTCGCCGACAGCTACATCCCGGAGGGGTTCGGGCAACTCTACTTCGTGAAGGCGCTCAACACGACGGACCTCACGGCGCCGGGGCCATCGGGGGCCTGGGTGTTCAACTGATCCGCCGCGAGCTGGCGCTGACGGTGCCGAAGGGCGATCTCTGGGACTCCGAGGCGCCATGCGCGAGGCACGAGCGGCACGAGCAGCACGGGCAGCACGCTTCTCGTTCCGCGCTAACCTCACCAACCGCTCGTCCTGCGTCGTTGAGGACCCACTTCAGCTGGCCGCACCAGCGCCGTCTCGAGTTCGCGCTCCTGGAAAGGCTCGGTGAGGGTGAGAAAGTCGAAGATGTACGGGTCTTTAAGAGCCTGCTCCGCGAGATCTGACTGTGGCGTGGGAAGCAGTGCGGCGAAGTTCGAGACTGCCTTTCCATGCCGCGTGTGCGCCCTGGCCTCGATCTGCAGGCTGAGGACGTTTCGGCTCCATCCGTTGGCGAGGTCTGCTGCATGTACCAGCGCCGGGTGGCGAGGTCCTTTCACCTGCTCCATCAACAGGACATGGTGCGCCCATGGTACGGACCACAGGAGCGAGGTCGCCGTTCGCGCGGGGCGTTTCGCCACGGCGGCCGGGGCACTTTTCGTCCCGCCGAATTGCTGCCACCGGTGGCGAAATTGAGTCGGGGTCGGGGTACGCCCGGTGGAAGGCGATCATCCGGTCGATATTGCGCTCGGAGAAGCCCTTCAACTCCGGCCATGGACCGCGCTAACTTCGCGCGACCCTCGACCCCCGCGCCCGGGACCCCCACGTGCCTCGTCGCCCGCCCTGTCCATCGGCCCTCGTTGCGGCCCTGCTGTCCGCCAGCGCCGCACACCGCTCCGCGCGCAGCCACGCGCGACCGAATGTCGTCCTGATCTTCCCCGACAACCTGGGCTGGGGGCGAGGTCGGCGCCTACGGCAGCGCCGCGGCGTCCCGACCCCAAACATCGACAGCATCGCCGCCAGGGCATCCGGCTGGACAACTTCAACGTCGAGTTCTCCTGCACGGTCTCGCGCGCAGCCTTGCTCACGGGGCGATATGCCATTCGCTCCGGCGCGGCGCAGAACACCGGATCACCCTCTGGGAAGAGACCATCGCCGAAGCACTCAAGGGCGCCGGCTACGCCACGGCGCTCTTCGAAGTGGCACTCGGTGGCCGGAATTGGATCGACCATCGGACGCCCATCGACCAGGGGTTCGATCACTGGTATGGCATCCCGAACACGAGCAACGAGGCGCAGTGGACCACCTCCCCCGAGCTCAATCCCAATCCGGCAGACACCTCGTACATCTGGGAACAGAATGCCGGTGAGGCACCACGCAAGGTGAAGGTGTTCGACTGGACACGCGCCGCACCGTGGATCGCGAGGCGGCGCTCAAGGGAGTCGAGTTCATCGAGCGCAATGCACGCGCGCGGAAGTCGTTCTTCCTGTATTGCCCGATGACGCAGGTCCACTTCCCGACGCTCACCCACCCGGACTTCATCGGAAGACAGGGGCCGGTGACATGGGCGACGCGATGATGGACGTCGACTACAACGTCGGCCTGATCATGGCGGCGCTCAAACGCATGAAGCTGGACAACAACACCCTCGTGATGTGGTGCACCGACACGGCCCCGAGGACGTCGTCCGTGGCGCGGGTCGTCAGGACCCTGGCGCGGCTTCTACAACTCGGTGATGGAAGGCGGCATTCGCACCCGTGCGTGATGCGATGGGTCGGCACGATCCCGCGCGGGCAGGTGTCCAACGCGGTCTTCCATGAACTCGACATCTTTCGACCATTGCCGCGGCGGCAGGAATCAAGATGCCGGGCGACCGTCCGATCGACGGCGTGAACCAGCTCGCGTTCCTGCAGCGCAAGCAGTCGACGCCGCCGCGCACAAGCGCGCTGTTCTTCACCGGCACCAATGTCCGCGCCGCGAAGTGGAACGACTGGAAGTTCCACTACGCCTACCAGCCGGAGCCGCGCGTGACCGAGGCGCCGCTCATGCGGCTCTTCAACCTCCGCGCAGACCCGAAGGAAGAGAGTGACGTGGAAGGACGCCAACCCGTGGGCGTTGGGGATGTTCGACGGACTCATCGCCGAGTTCAACCGGAGCGCGGCCCAATTCCCACACGTGCCGGTTGGGGCGAAGGACCCGTACGTCCCGCCGCGACGACCGACGCCGTAACGAAGGGCGATACCCGTGGCGCCGACCGGTCGTCCCTGACACGGGGCGACCCGGGATCGGGTCTCCTGGTGGCAGGTGGGCGACCTCACCGCGGGTAACAGATCGGCCCAATGAGCACTCAACTGCTGTCCACGTTGCGCGAGGCGATCACCGACCGGCTTCTCTACTCGCTCGGCAAGGATCGCCTCACGGCCACGCCGCGCGATTGGTACCTGGAGATGGCGTTCGCGGCCCGCGATCGCATGATGCCGCAGTGGATGCAGGCCATGCACGCCTCCGAGGTGTCTCCCGGAAACGCGTGTGTTACCTGTCGGCAGAGTTCCTCACCGGACGGTTGCTGTCCAACAGCCTGCTCCAACATCGGGCTCGGCGACGAACTCCGCACCGCGCTCGCCGAGCTCGAGGTCGACTTCGAGGAGATCCAGGAGCCAGAGCCCGACGCTGCGCTCGGGAATGGGGGTCTGGGCCGGCTCGCCGCCTGCATCCTCGATTCGATGGCCACCCCTGGCGATACCGAGGATCGGCGAGCGGGATCCGCTACGAGTACGGCCTGTTTTACCAGGGCATCGAGAATGGGGCGCAGGTCGAGCATCCCGACACCCGGTTGCGGTTTCGCAACCCGTGGGAATTGTAGCGCCCGAGGTTTTGTACCCGGTGCGCTTCGGCGGCCGGACGGCGCACCCGTCCGATGGCCACGGCAACGTCCGGGCCCACTGGCTCGAGGCCGACACCGTGTTCGCCATGGCCTGCGACACGCCGGTGCCTTTGCTACAACAACGCAACGGTCAACAACCTCCGCCTCTGGTCCGCAAAGGCCACCCGCGACTTCAACCTCCAGCGGTTCAACGAGGGGGACTTCCGTCGGGCGGTCGAACAGAAGACCGAGTCCGAGAACCTGGCCAAGGTCCTGTACCCGACGACTCGACGGCGGTGGGGCGCGAGTTGCGACTGAAGCAGCAGTACTTCTTCGTCCAGCGTCGTTGCCAGGACATTCTCCATCGCTTCCTCGCGACCGGCGAGCCATTCGACGCCCTGCCGGAGCACGTGGCCGTCCAGCTCAACGATACGCACCCCACGGTCGCCATTCCCGAGCTGATGCGGTCTGCTGGTCGATGAGCACGCGCTGGCGTGGGAAGCGCGCCTGAGAGATCACGCGACAAGTCTTTCCCATACGAACCACACGCTGATGCCTGAGGCGCTGGAGACGTGGCCGGTCACCCTCTTCGGCCGCGTGCTCCCGCGACACTTCGAGATCATCTACGAGATCAACCAGCGCTTCCCGGACGAGGTGCGCCGGTCTCACACGACCGACCTCGACCGCATCCGGCGTTTGTCCATTGTCGCGGAGGAGGGGGCCGCTGGATTCGCATGGCCAACCTGGCGATCGTCGGCAGCCATCACGTCAACGGCGTCTCGCAGCTGCACACCGACCTGATGCAGGCGAGCGTCCTTGCCGGACTTCCATGCCATCCGTCCCGCGGCCTTCGTGAACGTCACGAACGGCGTCACACCTCGCCGGTGGCTGCACCACGCCAACCCGGGCTCGCGGCGCTGATCACCGAGCAGATCGGCGATGGCTGGGCGACCGACCTGCGGCAGCTGGAACGCCTCGTGCCTGGGCCGACGATGCGGACTTTCGCGACCACTTCCGGCGCGCGAAAGCAGCGACAAGCAAGCAGCGCCTGCAGGGACTGATCCACGACCGGACCGGCCTGGCGGTGAACCCCGATGGCCTGTTCGACATCCAGGTCAAGCGGATCCACGAGTACAAGCGCCAGCTGCTGAACGTGCTGCACGTCATCACGCGTTACCGTCGCATTTGCGAGGGGCGCGTGGCCGGCATGGGGTCCCGCACCGTGATCTTCAGCGGCAAGGCCGCGCCCGGGTATGCGTTTGCGAAGCTCATCATTCGCCTCATCCACGGCGTGGCTGATGTGGTGAACCGCGACCCGGCGGTCGGTGACCTGCTCAAGGTCGCCTTCATCCCTAACTACAACGGTCGGAACGCCGAGGTGATCATCCCGGCATGTGACCTCGGAGCAGATTTCGACCGCGGGGACCGAGGCGCTCTGAACGGGCAACATGAAGCTGGCACTGAACGGAGCGCTGACGATCGGGACGCCTTGACGGCGCCACGCTGGAGATGCAGGCGGCGGTGGGCGACGACAACATTTTCATCTTCGGGAAGACCGCCGCCGAAGTGGCGGAGTGCCGGGCGGCCGGATACAACCCGTGGGACGTGTACCGGGCGAACGATGACGTGCGGCAGGCCCCATGACATGATCGCGGACGGTCACTTTCTCCCCTGCCGAGCCGTCACGCTTCCGCGAGGTTGTCGATCGGCTGACGGAGGGTGGCGACCAGTACTCCTCCCGACCTGACTTCGCGTCGTATGTCGCCTGCCAGGAAAGTGTCGATGCGCTCCACCAGCGCCCAGGACGAGTTTTTCGGCGCGCCGTGGCGGAACGTGGCGCGGATGGGGTATTCTCCAGCGACCGCACGGTCGCCGACTACGCCCGCCTGATCTGAAACGTCGAAGGCGCGGTGACCTGACCGTTCCTGAGGAACCACGGCCGGCAGAACGCCGGCCTGCGGACGGCGGAACGCCGGCCTTGCGGGAAACAGCCGCCTAACGACGCGTGTACGCCGCGACGACCGTAGCCGTCGCGCCGTCGCCACCGCGTCGCGACGTGCGGACCGTGAGCCGTCCCCGTGCGTCGAGGGTGAGTTCCTGCCGCACTCCCGAGCGCCCCCCGGCGGGAGGTTGACACCGGGCCGGCGCGGGGTACTGCGTGCGGTAATGACCATCGTCGCGCCGTTCCAGGTGACCGTGGATCGAGAGGGCGGCGCAGCCTGCCCGGTCACGATCCGGTTGCGCGACTCACCTCCCGTCGAGGGCGTAGGGCGAGCCGCACCTTGGGTTGCAGGTCGTACGCCGTGAAGTAGTTGAACGTCACGACCAGACGGGCGGCGTCCTGGGCGATCGTGATGGGTGATCCCCGGCCTGTGCCCATGTCGCCGGCAAGGGAAGGCCGCGTCCCCGGTGGCCGCGACGGTGCGCGCCGGGCGGCGGAGCCCACGCGAATCCAGGTAGCGCTTGAGGTCAGGGCGCTGGGCGTGGGCGACCGACGCCACGGCGAACGCGAGGACGGCAGGAATGAACGCGACATGGAGCGAACCTGCGAGCCTGGCGGCTTGGTCCAGCCTTTGGCACCGCCTCAGCCCGGTCAGCCGCGACTCCAGCAGGACGGTGACCCCTGGAACTGCGGCGCACGACCCTTCGTGCTACTGCGGGTCGAGAGGAGACGATATTGAGAAATCTAAGGTGGCACTTTAGATTTTCATATGCCGCTCATCGCCCGACTGGATCACCCCCACCTGGAACGGGCCGCGAAGGCTTCCCGAGCTCGTCCTCACGGGACCGCGACGCCGGCAAGACCACGGTCCTGAAGCACGCCTTCCTGGGTTGACGTCGTCGCGCTGACGCCCCAGACATCCTCGCCGCAGTGCGGGCCGACCCGCGCCGATCCCCGGATGAACGACGTGGCGTCACCATCCTCGACGAGATCCAGAACGTGCGCGCCGGAGCCTTCGCGTACCTCAAGAAACGCATCGACCACGAACCGAAGCATCGCGGTCGGTGGCTCCGACCGGTTCGCAGGAGGCGCCCTCGATGCAGCACGTCACGGAGTTTTCGCGGGGCGGGCGGCCGTCCTGACTGTTGGCGCCGCTCGCCGCGGCGGAGCTGCCAAAGGTCACCCTGCTGCACGGAGGGTTTCCTCGAGGTCGTCCTTTCGGCCCCGCGACCGATCGCTCTTGGTTCGAGTCCTGCCCTCCAGAGCGTACTCCTCGAACGTGACGTGCGGGCCGTGCTCAACGTGCGGGGATCTCTCGACCTTTCGACGGTTCCTCACCCTGCTCGCCGACGCACGGGCCAGTTGTTCATCAAGGCGGACCTCGCCGCACCACTCGGCGTCTCCATTCCAACCATCGGTGAGTGGATCGGCGTCCTTGAGGTCACCGGCCAGCTCTTCGTCGTGCCACCGTATTTCGAGAACCCCGGCAACGCCTGGCGGAAGACACCCCTCTTTCTTGCCGACAGAGGGCTCACCTGTCACCTGCCAGGTGTCACGAAGATGGAAGACTGGAACGTTCCCGTTCAAGGGCGCGCTGTTCGCGGGATGGTGGCATCCGAGATCGTGAAATCGCAGCTGAATGGCGCCAACGCGGCGCGAACTCTACTTTCTTTCGCGATCACCAGGGGTTCGAGGTGGATCTTTCCTGCGCCGTGGGTCGGACACGCTCCTGATCGAGGTCAAGACGTCGAGCACACTCCCCTGCCACCGCGGACGCGGCCCATGTCTCACGATTTCAGAGCGCGCCTCCGGGGTTCGACGAAGGCCGGGGTCGAGTACCGCGCGGGAGGACGCGCCCGGTCACTGAGGCCATCCTCCCAGGCGTACGCGCTGTGGACATCGCCGATTTCATCGGAGAGCCGAATACCACGACCGTCGCACCTGGCACGGAGCGCCGCCGCGGGAAGCACGTCGCGGTAATCGGCACGCCATCCCTGGGCTGACCGCGTAGCTACCCTGCCGGCCGCCGTGTGCGAGCTGAGGGATCGTTCATGGCCCTACCCTGCCGGGCCTTGTTGCCCCCTCTTCACCGGCGGCGATCTTCGCAGAACGCCATCAGGCCCAGCTCCACTCTCACCGCGGCCAGCTCCCATGCGACAGCTCCTTTGTTCCTCGCGCTCGTCACGGCCTCTGCCGTGCCCGTCATCGCCCAGGACACAGATTCCACGCGGCCCCGCAGCGGTCGGGCGCGGCGCATTCGCGTCCGTATGAGCGGGGTGATCACCGCCGAGGCGAAGACCAGCGCGGGTTGTTCAATGTGCAACGCGTTGGCGAGCGACTCGCTTCGAGATCCCGCGACGCGAACTTTCCGGCGCGACCAGCTTCCTGATCGGTCGCTACGCTTCGCGCGGCAGCCCCAACGGGCGGAGGACGGCGGCGGCGGTGGTGGCGGTGGCCAGACTGCGTATGCGGGCGA
>JADJRJ010000004.1 GCA_016712265.1 Gemmatimonadota bacterium
GCGACCGGGAGCACCCCCGGCCAGCGCCCCGGCACCAGCGGTGCGAGGGACATGAGCAGCGCGACGGACACCACGTGGACGACGGTCGCGAGCAGCGCGAGGACGACATGCGCCGCGACCGCGCGTGGGCGTTGCGGCCCGAGCACGCTCCACCGTCGCGAGGCCGCCCCGATGGCGGGGACGATCATCAGCCATGGCATCCACCAGGCGACGTTGTGATACAACAGGACGCCCCAGGATGCCGCCGGGGGCCTCACCGTCGACACCAACACCTCGCGCGCGACATCCAGCGCCAGAAAGCAGGTCACGCCAACGGCGGTCCAGCGATTGAACAACAAGCGCCGTGTGGTACCGGCGGCGGTGCTCAATGAAAGACCTTCAGGACCTGTTCCCGAAAGCTGCGGCTCAGGCGCAGTTGCTTGCCATCGTGGAGAATGACGAGGTAGTCCCCGCTGAACCAGGGCTGGATCTCCTTGATGGCGGCAAGGCGTACCGCCGTCGACCGATGAATGCGTACGAAGGCCGAGGGATCGAGCGAGGCCATCAGGGACTGAAGGGTCATGCGGATCTCATGCATCCGTCCGGGGCCGTGCAGGCGCAGGGAGTTGCCGGCGGCTTCGATCCAGTCGATCTCCTGCACGGGGACGAACTGGTAGCGCTCGCCGGCGCGCACGAGGATGCGACGGGTGTACCGCGCGGCCGACGTTCCGGCGGTGGCATTGCCTAACGCGGCCAGCAGTGCCTCGAGCCGACCCCCGTGCCCGGCGGCGCTGGTCCGTGCGCGCTCGAGTGCCCGCAGGAGGCGGGCGTCGTCGAACGGCTTGAGGACGTAGTCCACCGCCTCGACCTCAAAGGCCTGCAATGCGAACTGGTCGTGGGCCGTAACAAACACGGTCGGCGGCATCTGCGCCGGCCCGATCTCGCGGATGACGTCAAGGCCGGAGAGCCCGGGCATCTGGATATCCAGCACGACGATATCGGGCTCCAACCGTCGAATGTCGCGGATGGCATCCTCGCCGCAGGTGCTTTCGCCCACCACCTGGTACCCTGGCGCGGGGTCCAGCGCGAAGCGGATGCAATCACGCCCGAGGGCTTCGTCGTCGACGATGAGGACGGAGGTGGTGGACACGGATCGGAATGGGGTGGCAGGCGATGCCAGGGTGATCCCGAAGTGTCGTCGCTCCCGGGGGTGGTCGGAAGAGGAGAGTGACAGGGCGCGTGTCCGCGGTTCGGGTGGCACCGGGTGTTTCCGGGCCGTGCTCGGGCCGTGCGCGGGCCGCCGGGCGTCCGCCGGATCAGGTGTTCGCCGCTCATCCTGTGACCCTGCCACTCATCGGGCTCCAGCGCGAACCATCACCACGGCAAGACGCCGCGGTGACTCGTGCGTGTCTACCATGGCAACCTTTCCGGAGGCACCATGGCCGCGGTACACCGTCCGCTCATTCTCCTCTCCATTCTTGGCACCGCGACGCTCGCCCACGCGCAAGCGCCGGTACCATCCGCAGTCACGTGGGGGATCCTCGGCGGTGGCAGCAATCCCGCCGATGACTACCGACGCGGCACCGAGCGGTACACCGCCCTGGTGCTACAACGACGTGTTGCCCCACGCCACAGCCTGCGCTTCGAACTGGCGCGTGATACGGAGCTGGGCTCATCACCGCTTGGCGTGACGTGCGACCACTGCATCACATCGACGCAGTACAGCGGGACATCGTATGGGGCGATGGTGAACTGGGTCTACGAGCGGCGCGTCGGAAAGCGCGTCCGGCCGTACGTGTACTACGGGTTCGGGATCTTCCATGGGAGTTCCGAGTTCCGCCCGGGGCGCTGTCCATCGGGAACGTGTGTCCTCGGGGCATTTCAACAACCATCGGACGACGCCGGATGGGGTCAGGCCCGCGCGGCTGGCATTGGGGTCAAGGCCGAGTGGCGACGTGTGCACGCCTTTGCGGAGTTGCGAGGTTCGTACATCGGCGGAGGGGGATCCCGCGGTGCCGATGGGTTGATCATTGGGTTCAGCGTGCGGTGACCCTGCCCTGCGAGTGAAATCCCGACCTCGTCCAGGGTCCGCAGCTCGCGGCATTCTGCAGCTAGCGCTGACGGCCGGAGTACCCAAGCACTCCGCGTGTGATGAGCTGTGGTCGCGCCGACTCAGAACTCGCCGATGAACCCGATCTCCGGCTCCAGCTGAACCCCATGCTGCTGCTGCACCGCGGCCTGCGCATGCGCGATCAACGCACGCACGTCGGCCGCGGTCGCTGCCCCCAGGTTGACCATGATGTTGGCATGCATGTGTGAGATCTGCGCGTCGCCGATGCGGTGCCCCTTGAGCCCGCACTGATCGACCAATCGTCCTGCGCCAACGCCCTCGATCTTCTTGAAGATCGACCCCGCGCTCGGATGAATCTCCAGCCAGGGGTGCCGGGCACCACGCCAGCTGAGGTTTTCCTGCAGGATCCGATGCATGGCCGCGGGATCACCAGGCTGCAGCGCGAACGTCACCGCGAGCGCGATGTCCTTCGCGTGGTGAAAGACCGAGTCGTCGTACCCAAACGCGAGATACTCCGGCCCCACGATCTTCCGCTCGCCGGATTCAGTCAGCACCTCGCATGACTCTACCACCTCGGCGATGAACATCGTCCGCGCGCGTTCCGGTGCCGGGGACAGGAAATGCAGGTTCTGCCAGACGGCGCCGCCGACCGTGGACGGGATACCGATGTAGTGTTCCAGCCCGCTGAGCTCCGCCCCGATCGCGGCGAAGATCAGCTCCTTGATGGTCGTCCCGCTCTCGGCCCACAGGTGCGTCGGGTCGACCTGCCGCCAGTGCCGGGCCACATTCCGGATGACGAGCCCGCGAAAGCCCTTGTCGCCGACCAGGATGTTCGCCCCCAACCCGAGGACGAAATGGGGTACGCCCAGTTCCCGCGCCAAAATGACCGCGTTTGCCAGGTCATCGGTCGAGGTGGCATCGTATAGAAGGTCCGCCGGACCGCCGATGCGGAACGTGGTGTATGGAGCCAGCGGCACGCCGGTGCGCAGGCGGTCCAGGTCCAGAAAGGACCGGGCCGCAGTCGTAAAACGATCGAGCGGGCTTGGCATCAGGGAAAGATCAGGTGGAGGACCCGAAGTCGGTAGCGTCAGATGGCCGTCCCCCGGCGTTCGCGGCGGGGAGCCGGTCACCAGGTCGCGGTCTCACCAGCACATCAACACAGGAATTCCATTGGCTCGCTTGCTCCGCCGCGTCACCCCGGCCCTCCTCACGCTGCTGCTGGTCCCCGCGCTGGCCACCGCCCAGCGCGCCGAGTTGGAAAAGATCCTCTCGAAGAAGCTCCTCCCCAACGGGATGGAGATTGTCGTGCTCGAGAATCATGGGGTGCCACTTGCGACGGTGGAGCTCAATGTGCGCAACGGGTCCTTCACCCAGGGCAAGGGCTACGAGGGCCTCGCCCACCTGTATGAGCACATGTTCTTCAAGGCGAACGACGCGGCCCCCAACCCTGACGAGTTCGTGTCGCGGGCCTCGGACCTTGGGGCGGTGTTCAATGCGACCACACAGGAGGAACGCGTCAACTATTACATGACGCTCCGGAAGGACTCGGTCGAGGGGGCGATCAAGCTCATGGCCGCCGCGATGCGCACCCCCATGTTCCTCAAGGAGGAGCTCGAGCGTGAACGCGAGGTCGTCCTCGGCGAATACGATCGCCAGGAATCCAATCCACACTGGGCCTTCCAGCGCGACCTCAACATGGCGCTGTATCCCGGCCAATACTCCCGCAAGAACGTGATCGGGGATCGTGAGATCCTGCGCACGGTCGAACCCGCAAAACTCTTTGAAATCCAGAAGAAGTATTACATCCCCAACAACACGGTGCTGATCGTCACGGGGGACGTGAAGCCGGCGGAGATCTTCCGGCTGGCCGAAGCGGCGTTTGGTGATTGGAAGCCCGGCCCTGACCCGTTCAAGACGGACCCGATCCCCCGATCCCGGCACTCAAGGGGAACGAGGTGGTGATCACCGAGCAACCGGTGAACGCGGTCACGGTCTGGGTCACGTGGCAAGGTCCGAGTGTGCGCAAGGATCCCCAGGCGACCTTTGCCGCTGATGTCTTCTCGGACGTGATCAACCAGTCGCTCTCCACCTTCCAGCGCCGCCTCACGGACACCGGGCTCTTCCAGTCCGTGGGGTTCAATTACTACACGCTCGACCAGGTCGGCCCGATCTCCATCCAGGGGCAGACCACGCCGGAGAAGCTCAAGGCCGCGCTGGCCGCGCTGGACAAGGAGATCATGCAGCTCGGCGATCCCGGCTACATCACGGCCGACCAGCTGGAGGCGGCCAAGGCGGAGCGCGCCGTGTCCACGGCGTTCGGGATGGAGCGTGCGAGCGACTTCGCTCACACCCTGGGCTTCTGGTGGTCGGTCGCGGACCTCGAGTACTACATGGGCTACATCGACAACATGGCCAAACAGACGCTGCAGGACCTGCAAGCCTACGCGAAGAAGTACATCATCGGGAAGCCACGCATCACGGGGGTCCTGATCGACCCCGAGTCACGCAAGGCGCTCGGATTGACCAAGGCCGACCTGCTGCCACGGGTGATCCAATGAGTTTCCAGACGGCAGACGGCAGACGGCGGATGGGTGACGGCAGACGGCAGACGGCAGATGGCAGATGGCCGACCTGTTCGGGCGTTCTCACAGCGGTATTCCTGTTCCTCGGCCTGCTGCAACCAGCGGCGTTGCGCGCCCAGGCCGCAGCCGACTCCACGTCGACGTTTGACGTGGGTGGCATCCGCGTCATCCATCGCCCGGCAGGCGGCGACATGGTCGTCGCCAACCTCTACCTGCTCGGCGGCGTCCGGCAGGTCACCTGGGAGAACGCGGGGATTGAGCTGCTGATGCTCGCCGCGAGCGAGAACGGCACGCGCACCTACTCCCGCGAGCGGCTGCGCCGCCTCATGACGCGGCTCGGCACAGGGATCTCGATCGATGCAGAGACCGATTGGTCGTCGATCGGGGTACGCGCGACGCGAGCGACCTTTGACTCCACCTGGGCCGTGATGGCGAGCCGCGTGGTGGAACCCACGTTCGACCCGGGGGAACTGGAGGTCGTGCGCCAGCAGTTCCTGCTCGCGGTCAAGCAGCGACAAGACTCGCCGGATGCCCTCGCCGAGTTCCTGGCCGACTCGCTCGCGTACGACGGTCATCCGTATGCGGTGCCTCCGTCGGGCACCGCAACCAGCGTCGCAAGCATCACCCAGGCGGGTCTCAAGGCGTATCACACCCAGCAGGTCGTGAAGTCACGGATGCTGGTGGTGGTGGTGGGCAACGTGACCCGCGACAAGATCACGCGCCTGGTGAGCTCGACGCTGGGGAAGTTGCCGGCCGGCACGTACACCTGGTCGCTCCCCGATACGCTCCCGCGACGTCGCGCCGCCGCGTACGGCCTGCAGCGGGACCTCCCGACCAACTTCATCCTCGGGCGGTACGCCGGCCCGCACGCCAGCACGAAGGACGCGTACGCCCTCCGCATCGCCACGGCGATCCTCTCGGGCCAGTTCTTTGGCGAGGTACGGTCGCGGCGCAACCTGACCTATGCGGTCGACGCGCCCTACATCGATCGTGCGGTGAGCGGGGGCGGGGTGTACGTGAGCACGGTCTCGCCGCAGGTCACCATCGACGTGATGCGACAGCAACTCGCGGCCGTACGCACGAGCACCGTCAACCCCGAGGCGCTCAACAAGCTGATCCAGCAGTTCATCACGCAGTTCTTTCTGGAGAACGAGACCCTCGGCGCACAGGCGGACTTCCTCGCCAAGTCTTTCCTGTTCGAGGGAGATCTCCAGGCGGCCGGGCACCTGGAAGCGATGCTGCGCTCGATTACCCCGGCCGACATCCAGCGCGTGGCGCAGCGGTGGATCAAGGACGTGCAGTGGGCCTACATCGGGGATGTGTCCAAGCTGCCGAAGGCGAGCATGGAGCGCTGGTAGGGAATAGACGGCAGACGGCAACACGCACGGGTGTTGCGCGGACCGACGAACCACAGGGCGTACTACCAGCCGCGGACCACCGTGCGCAGGGACTCCACCAGGGAGCCGGCCGCCGAAGGTCGCGCCCCACGCGCGAGCCATACGGCGACGATCTCGCGCGTCAGCGCCCGCTCCGTCACCGGCACAAACACACAGGCGCTCCCCCGATGCCGCGCGGCGGCCATCGCTGGCACAATGGACACGCCAACCCCCGCGGCCACGAGTTCCAGCACCGTCGCCAGCTGCGCTCCCCGGCATACCACATCCAGCTGAATGCCCTGCCGGTTGCAGAACTCCGCGACCTGGTCACTCAGGCAATGCACGGCGTCGAGGGTAATCGCCGGCGCATCGCGCAGTTCCGCGAGGGTGATGGTTCCGGCGCGCGCGGCCGGATGGTGGGTCGGGACGGCGACCACGAGCGGATCGGCGCCTAACGCGTCCACCACGAGGGAGGGGTCAAAGGGATACGGCTGCGCCGCAATCGCCACATCCAGCTCGCCGTCGGCCAGCATTCGCATCAGCGCTGCGCTGTGCGACTCGTGGATCGACACCCGCTGGGCCGGATGCTTGTCCCGCAGGCGGCGTAGCGCATCGGGCACCAGGTAGGGCGCCACGGTCGGGATCACCCCGACCCGCAACACCGCGGGCGCCTCGTCGTGCTGGCGAACGGCGTCCTCCGCCTCCCTGAACTCCTCCAGGATCCGGCGAGCCCGGGGAATGAGTGCCGTCCCGGCGTCCGTGGGGGCGACCCCGCGGCCATGCCTCCGAAAGAGGGGCGCGCCAAAGTGCCGCTCGAGACGCTGGATCTGGAGGGTCAGCGAGGGCTGCGAGATCCCCAGCGCCCGGGCCGCGCGGCTGAGCGACCCCTCGTCCACCGTCTTCAGGAACGCCCGGAACAGGGTGCTGTCCATGCGATCCATAGTAACTGGCTATGGCTGGTATAGCCACGCACCCGTTGTTGGCTATGACTCAGCGCCGTAGGATGAGATTGCTATGCGAGTCGGACGCTCTCGGGGCCCCTCCGGCCGATTCGCGCGCTGTCCGCCCACCCCCAACGCCTCGAGAACGCCTTATGTCGCACCCCACCGAAGGGACCGGCAAATGCCCGGTCAACCACGGCGCCCACACAGCAGGAAGTGGCCGCTCCAACCGTGATTGGTGGCCCAACCAGCTCAAGTTGGGCATCCTCCACCAGAACCCTCCGGCCGGCGATCCCCACGGCGCGGACTTCGACTACGCGGCCGAGTTCAAGAGCCTGGACCTCGACGCCGTCGTGAAGGACCTGCACGCCTTGATGACCGATTCGCAGGAGTGGTGGCCGGCGGACTTCGGCCATTACGGTGGCCTGTTCATCCGCATGGCCTGGCACAGCGCGGGGACCTATCGCACCGCGGACGGACGCGGTGGCGCGGGCTCCGGCACACAACGGTTTGCCCCGCTCAACTCCTGGCCGGACAACGGCAACCTCGACAAGGCGCGTCGCCTCCTGTGGCCGATCAAGGCGAAGTATGGCCGCAAGCTTTCGTGGGCCGACCTGATGATCCTCGCGGGGAACGTGGCCATCGACTCGATGGGACTGAAGACCTTCGGCTTCGGCGGTGGTCGCGCCGACGTATGGGAACCGGAGCAGGACGTCTATTGGGGTGCAGAGACGGCGTGGCTCGGAGATGCGCGTTACGCGGGAGACCGCGAGCTGGAGAACCCGCTGGCCGCGGTGCAGATGGGGCTCATTTACGTGAACCCCGAGGGACCGAACGGCAAGCCGGATCCGCTCGCCTCGGCGCGGGACATCCGCGAGACGTTCAAGCGGATGGCGATGAACGATGAGGAAACAGTGGCGCTGGTGGCCGGCGGCCACACCTTCGGCAAGATGCACGGCGCGGGCGACCCCGCGCTCGTCGGCCCGGAGCCGGAAGGCGCGCCGATCGAGGAGCAGGGGTTCGGCTGGAAGAACCGCCTGGGGACCGGGAAGGGGCAGCACACCACGACGTCCGGACTCGAGGGCGCGTGGACCCCTAACCCGACGAAGTGGGACAATGGCTACTTCGACACGTTGTTCGGGTGGGAGTGGGAGCTCGTCAAGAGCCCGGCCGGCGCGTGGATCTGGGAGCCGACCGACAAGGTGAAGGCCGCAACGGTTCCGGACGCGCACGTGCCGGGACGCAAGGTCCTCCCCGCGATGTCCACCGCCGACATGGCGATGCGCATGGACCCGGCATACGAGAAGATCTCGCGCCGTTTCCACGCCAACCCGGACCAACTGGCCGACGCGTTCTCGCGCGCCTGGTTCAAGCTCACGCATCGCGACATGGGCCCTCGCGCCCGCTACCTCGGCAAGCTCGTCCCGGCCGAAGTGTTGATCTGGCAGGACCCGATTCCTGCGGTGAACCACCCGCTGGTCGACGCACAGGACATCGCCGACCTCAAGGCGAAGATCCTCGCGAGTGGCCTCCCCATCTCGCAGCTCGTGGCGACGGCGTGGGCTTCGGCCTCAACGTTCCGTGGGTCGGACAAGCGCGGTGGCGCCAACGGCGCCCGCATTGCGCTCGCGCCGCAGAAGGGCTGGGAGGTCAACCAGCCGGCAAAGCTCGCGCGCGCGCTCGAGGTCCTCACCAGAGTGCTGGAGGCGTTCAACGCATCGCAGGGGAGTGGCAAGCGCATCTCCCTCTCCGATCTCATCGTGCTGGGTGGCTGTGCGGCGATCGAGGCGGCGGCGAAGGCCGGTGGAGTGAACATCGAGGTGCCGTTCACGCCGGGCCGCATGGACGCGACCCAGGCCCAGACGGACGTTGAGTCCTTCGAGGTGATGGAGCCGATGGCGGATGGCTTCCGGAACTACCAGAAGAAGGCCTACAGCGTCGTGGCCGAGGAGCTCCTGCTGGACAAGGCGCAGCTCCTGACGCTGACCGCACCGGAGATGACGGTATTGGTGGGCGGGCTGCGCGTCCTCAACGCCAACCATGGTCAGTCCCGGCACGGGGCCTTCACCACCAGGCCCGAGGTGCTCACGAACGACTTCTTCGTGAACCTGCTGGACATGGGCACCACCTGGTCACCGGCGTCCGCGGCCGGGGACCTGTTCGAGGGCAAGGATCGCGCGACGGGCGACGTGAAGTGGACGGGCACCCGCGTAGATCTGATCTTTGGCTCCAATTCGCAGCTGCGCGCGCTGGCCGAGGTGTATGCGTCGGCCGACGCGAAAGAGGCCTTCGTGAAGGCGTTCGTGGCGGCATGGACGAAGGTGATGCACCTGGATCGGTTCGACCTGGCCTGATCGGTCGCGGCCACCCGTGACGCCGGTGGTGTTTCACGAAGCCCGGATGGCGCGAGAGTGAGAAAATCGGGGAGACATGCACGTTGATGGAGCGGCCCTCCATCCCCGTGCATGTCTCCCTTCTTTCGTTCTGTCTTCCTGCGACTCGGCGCCCTCGCCACCCTCGGCGCCTGCTCGACCGACCGCCCCCTCGCGCCCGCGGCCATGGGGACGCCGGCCCTGAACGTGGTGCCCCCGCCCAAGGCGTACCGCGCGATCGTCCCGGCGGGGCTGGGGGGCTATCTCTCCGACGTCAACGACAAGCTTCAGGTCGCTGGCTGGGACGGGCTCGACGCGTACCTGTACGACGTGCGTTCGGCGAACACACGAGTGTTGCCACGGCGTGGTTGGTACGCCGCACAGAGCCGTGCGATCAACGCCTTCGGCGACATCGGCGGGTTCGTGAGCGACGTGAACTCCGTCCCCTCACCGACCGTCTGGCTGGCGTCGGCCACTCGACCCACCGTGTACCCGGTGGATGGATGGACTTACGGACTCAACGACTTGCTGATGGCCGTGGGCTCCTATCGCCCGGCGGCTGGCGTCACACGAGCGTTTGTCTGGAACCTCAAGACCGGTGCGTTTGACCGGCTGCCCATTCCCAAGGGCGCGGTCAACTCGTACGCCGAGGACATCAACAACGACAACATCATCATCGGCAGCATAGACGGGTGGGGCCCCGTGGTGTGGCGGCCCTCGGCGTCCGGCTACTCCATCACCCGAATCACGGGCTTCAGTTCCCTGACGGGGATCGACGGCGGCCTGGGTGTGGTGGGCACGCAGTCCGTTGCCGGCGGGAGCCAGCAGGCCGTCTTCGGCAGTCCGCAGCTGCAGGGTGCCTTTGTCGGCCCGTGGAGCGCTGCTTATGACGTCAACGGGTGGGGCATCGCGGTCGGCACCGTCTTGACTCCCGCCGGCGTCTTTCTGCCGTGGATCGGCGATCGGGCGGGCACCATCACTTACCTGCCACATCCCACGGCCCAACCGGGCACCGCGAGCGCGCAGGCGGTGGCGGTGAACAACTGCGGCTTCGTCGTTGGCATCTCCGTGGTCGGGGGCGTGTACGTCCCCACCTTGTGGGATCCTGGTTGTTAAGCTGAGCTGACGGGCCCGCACGGTCGACCGGGGGAAGGACGGCGGCCGCTGCGGTGCCTGACTTGCGGCTGCGCGTGCCATGTCCAGTTCCGGCGGCGGGCGACGCTACCCGGGTGAACCTGCGCGACCCCGTCTCATGGACGAGGTCGTCTCACCCACGCGCCGATGCGCTCGCTCCTCGTACTCATCGCCCTCGCCTCCCTCGCGGCCTGCCGCGAGCCAACCCAGCCACCGAAGGACCCCGAACGTCCAGACCGGGCGGTCCAGGGGAGCATGGGTCCGAGTATCACCCCGTGTCAGTGGCGTTGGCGCCAACCCGTCAGCGGCAACTGGACAGACACCACCAAGTGGTCCCCGAGCGGTGTTCCCTCATCTGGCCAGGTCTGCATTGATCGACCCGGGACGTACATCGTCAACGTGGATGGTGGAGTACACACCCTCAGCGACCTCGACCTCGGTCCTTCCACGCAGCTCACCTGGCGGTGGCCAACCACTCCGGCCTACGCGTCGGCGGGCGTACTGAAGTGCCATCCGGAGGGGCGTTGCACCTGGTGGCACAGGTTCCGCAACCGCTGGGGACTGTGTTCGAGTTCGATCATCTCGTGAATCGCGATAGCCTCACGATTGCCGAGCGCGTGCACGCCGGTTTTGTGGAGAACCACGGCACCATGGTCATGCAGCAGCTCGTGCGCAGTGCAAAGTTGGTGTTCGACTCACTCGAGACGGATGGAACGGTGCGCCTCGTGGGGTTGGCGGAGTGGATTTCTGCCAACCGCGCTGTCCTGGCTGGTGACATCGCGAAGACGGATCCGTCCGCGCATCTTCACGTGCGACCTCAGGGAGGACGGCATCCCGTCGTCGAGTGGCGCGGTGCGGCCCCTGCCATCACGAGTGCCGGCAGACACGGGGCGTGCCGCGGTGTTGGTGAGCGAGTCCGATCTCCACCTCAACTCAATTCTCAACGACGGGGCGATCGACGTTGCCTCTGGCGCCCGTATTGTTCGCGTCACAGGTGACGTTGAGTACGGGACGAGCCTGCGAACCTGGGCGGACCCGGGCGGACGCGTCGAGCTGGCCGAGGAACCGGGGGAACGCTCGAGGAATCCGGGTGAGTGGTGCCTTGCTTCTGGGGGACACCCTGGGCACGACGGCTCCACTGCCGCTGCGGGTGATCGGCAGCCTCCGCGCCTACGGATCGATCACGGTCACCGACAGCGTCGTCTACTCTGGCGCCCTTCTCTCGAACTACGATACGCTGAACGTCACGAGTGGCCACCTCGACCTGCGAACCGGGACGTATGTGGGCTCATCGGCGAGTGCGCAACTCGGCCCGATGACCATCGGGGCCGGTGCGCGCCTGGAGGGCGAAGGAACAGTAGGTGACGTGCAGGTAGTCGGGGGAACCGTCGCTCCTGGAGGTGTCCTCCAGAAGGTTCTCCAGGTGGGATCGCTCGCCCTGGACTCGCAGAGTACCGTGAGCCTGAGCTACTTCGCGGCCTCCGATTTTGACCAACTTGTTGTTGCAGGTGCCTTGAGTGCAGCCGGTTCATTGGTGCCCGCGACGTACAACGGTCGATGTGGCGAGGTGTTTCCGGCAATCGTGCGGCCGGCCGCCCTGTCCTCCGGAGCCTTCAGTCCCGGGGGCAGCCAGTATCCTGGGGTCGGTTGGCGGGCATGGCCGGCGGGGGACACGATCCTCGCCGTTGGGCACGACCCCAGCGCGCTCGTCTCCGCGCGGAGCAGTGGTGCGCTCATTGAGGGAGCACCGCCGATCGCCGGCCACGTCTGCCTGGGCGGAACGGGCCCGACCGCCCCGGTCCACGCCACCTTCGCGTCGGTCTTCGGCGAGTTCACCATGTCACCAAGCCAGGTGACGTTCAACGTGGCGACCTGGGGACTGCCCGTCCCGGTCACGGTCAGCGCGGTAGATGATGCACGCGCGGATGGCCAGGTGCTCGACTCGCTGTCCCAGACGCTCGCCAGCGCGGATCCCGCCTATCAGGGCTATACACGGAGGGTGCCGGCCTACGTCAATGACAATGACCCGCCGGTCGACCTCGCGCTGACCCTGGTCTCCGCGCCGTCGGTGGTCAACCTGAGCCAGGTTGCCGAGGCACGCTATCGCATCACCAACAACGGTCCCGGCACCTCGACTGGATCCAGCCTCTCCATTCCTTCGCTGGTCGGCGTGACCTACCAATCCGCTGGCGCGGGGGTCACCTGTACGACCTCCGCCAGTACGTTGACCTGCACGGTGGGAGCCCTGGCCAGCGGGGCGAGCCTGGAGTTCGTTGTCGTGTTCAGGGCGTCGACGTCGGGCAGCTGGACCAACACGGCACAGGTGAGCGGCAGTGACTATGACCACGTGAGCACGAACAACTCGGCGGCGTGGATGTTTACCGTCCCCTGAGTGCCGCCCGCATCTCGGCCGACTCGCCCTAGGCCCGTCCCCGGGGCGAGTCCCCGTGGTGGCTATGGACGCGGCGCGTCCACGGGGGCGCGCTGGGGCGCAGGCAGTCGTTTGGCTTCCACGCAGTGGCCGTCTCCCCCTTCCCGAGCGCGCGATACACCGCGGCGAGCCGGTCGATCGTCCCGTTCCACATGATCGGTGCGCGCGATGGGTTGCTGCCAGGGCGGCGAGCGCCTTCTCGTAGTGTGTCACCGCCTCCGGGCGTTTGCCCAACTCGGCGTAGCTACGCGCCATCCCACCGTATGACGCCGCCGTCGACGGATGGTTGGGCCCCAATGCCGCCGTCCGCACCTGCACGGCAGCCGCGTACTCCACGAGCGCCTCGCGATAGCGCTTCATGTTGATCAGCGTGGCCGCGGTCGCGTTCAGGGCGTCGCCCACCAGCGGGTGTCCGGGGCCGACCGTGCGGCGGAAGAACGCCACGGCGTCGCGCTTCATGCGCAGCGCCTCTCCAGGGCGGCCGAGGGCTTCCACGGTGGACGCAATATTCAGCTGCGTGATGCCGATGCTCGGATGCGACGGGTCAAGGGTCGCGCGACGCATGGCGAGCGCACGTTGCTGGATCGGCTCGGCCTCCGCCGGCCGTTGCTGCTCGTACAGGTTGGCACCCAGGTTGCTCAACGTGACCGCGAGCAGGGGATGCGGGTCCGGGAGTGCCGCCTCCACGATAGCCGTGATCTCACGCAGCAAGGTCTCCGCAGGCGCAAACTTGCGCTGGACCATCAACTGCGTGGCCAGGTTGTTCATGGGACCGGCCACCCGAGGGTGCTGTGATCCGAGATCGGCCCGCGCCATCTCGATCGCCGCGACCAGCAGGGACTCGCCCTCGGCGAACCGCGCGAGGTTACCCAACAGCGAGCCGAGGTCCGACAGGCGATCTGCAACCTCCACATCGTCGTCGGGGTGCACTTCGCGCGCCAGCGCTAGCGCCTCGCGGTAGATGGGTTCGGCCTCTGCCAGACGGCCCTGCGTGCGGACGCTGTTCGCCAGCGTGGTGAGCGCCCGCACACGATCCTTGCGGCCTGCGGTATCTCGCGCGAGCAGCGGGAGCACACGGCGGAGGGTGCTCTCCGCGGTCGCCGCGCGTCCCGCTTGCCACGCCACGGTACCTAACGAAAGTTCGGTCGCGGCGATGTCGGTAGCGCCCGGCGCCAGCACCCGTCGGCGGATCGCCAGCGCCTCGTTGTACAACTGTTCCGCGGCGGGATAGTCGCCGAGATCGGCCCAGGCTCGGCCAAGGAGATGTAGCAGGCGTGCCTGGAGGAGTGGCTGTGCGGCGAGGTCGCGGCGGACCTGGGTGGCACCCTCCACCATGAAGGTCGCGCGCGCGCAACGTGTCCCGTCGCTCAACGCCCGCGGCAGAGGGACTCGGTGAACGAAACAGGGTTTCCATGAAGCCGGACACCTGCAGGGCCGCGTCACGCTCAAGGGCAATCGCGGCGGCCTGTGCGCGACTGACGCGCGCCGCGCGCACGGACACCACCACCAGCGAGGCGAGGGCGATGAACAAACCGGCTGCTGCTGCGACCGCGGCCCGATGGCGGCGCACGAAGCGCCGGGCCACGCACGCAAGCGTCTCCGGGTCGCGCCTCGACGGGAAAGCCGTCCAGGTAACGGCGCACATCCGCGGCAAGTTCCGACGCCGACCCGTACCGGCGTTCTGGTTCCTTGCGCACGGCCTTCGCGATGATTGCATCGAGGTCACCCGCGATCGCCGCGGGTGGCACTGGCGATGTGGCAAGGCCGACCGCCCGAAGGCGCGATGCGTCGGCCGCGGCAATACTCGCGGGTAGGGGATCGTCCTCGCACACCGCGTGTGGCAGCGCGGTGGTTGGCGTCAATTGATACGGCCGGCTCCCTGCAAGAAGCTGGTAGAGCAGGACGCCCAGGGCGTAGACATCCGTGGCCGTCGTCACCGCTTCGCCGCGAAACTGCTCCGGGGCCGCATGTTCAGGGGTGAGGAGCAGCAGGTCCCCGGTCTCTGGCGACGTCGCCGACGCATCGAGGACCTTGGCGATCCCGAAGTCGAGCAACCGCACCTTACCGTCCGCGGTGACCAGAATGTTGCTCGGCTTGAGGTCGCGGTGAATCACGAGGTGGCCGTGGGCGGCATGCACGGCCTCACACACCGTGCGGAACAGCGCGAGTCGCTCGCGGAGCCCCAGGGCGTGCTCACGTGCCCACTGCGTGATCGGGATCCCGTCGACGAACTGCATGGCCAGCCACGGCGTGCCGTCGTCGGTCAGGCCGCCGTCGAGCAGCGTCGCAATATTGGGGTGCTGCACGCGGGCGAGGATCTGTCGCTCGCTACGGAAGCGCTGCAGCATGGCGTCAGGTCGCGTCCCGCGCGCATTACCTTCACGGCCGCCTGTTGCTCATACTCGCGCGTCGGCACGGTGGGCGCGGTACACGTCGCCCATCCCTCCGCGCCCAATCAGCTCGTCTATTGCCCAGGGGCCAAGGCGCGAGCCCGTGATGCGGCCGTCGGATGGCAGGTGACCCGAGGGTGTCAGCAGGCGGTCGGGATAGGCGTCACCGCCTGCCGAGTCATGGCCGGCGAGGAGGTCCAGACTTCGCGCTGCAGCGTCGCGTCGCCTCCGCAGAGACGCGGCCACAAAGGCTCCGCGTTCCTCGGCACGAAGCTCCACCGCGCGCACAAAGATGGACTCGACCTGCGCCCAGCGTTCGACCTTGGCTGCACTCATCTTGCGTTCCCCGCCCCGTGTGCTGTAGCTCTTGCCAGGCGCCGCCGTCCCCTGCCTTTCATGTCCGACGACCCCATCTCCCGATCGATGTCCCGGCTGCGCGCCGGGGATTCAGGGCGCTCGACGAGCTCTTCCCCTGATCTATGACGAGCTGAAGGGAATCGCCAGAGCGCACCTGGCGCACGAAGCCACGGGCCACACCCTCGGCCCAACCGGGCTCGTCCATGAGGCGCACCTCCAACTCACGCGGCGCGCCCAGCTCGCCCCAGCCGACCGCGTGCATTTCCTCAACATGGCCGCGCAGGCGATGCGGCGCATCCTCATTGACCATGCGCGCGCCCGCAAGCGACTCAAGCGCGGGTCGGGGATGCAGGTGGAGCTGTTGGACGAGATCCAGTCACTGATGACCGACGGGGCCGCGGATGAACTGGTCGCACTGGACGACGCGCTCGATCGGTTCGTCGCGCTCAACCCCGCGAGGGGCGCGCGTTGTTGAGCTGCGGTTCTTTGCGGGGCTGACCTGGAGGAGACGGCGTCGACGCTGAGCGTGTCGCTCAAGACCGTGCAACGCGACTGGTTGGTCGCCCGGGCGTGGTTGCGCAAGGAGATCGACGGAGACCTCGGCGCGCTCGACCGTTGAGCGGCCGGCCCGGCCCCTGGACGGCCTCGCTCGTTACTCGCACGCGATCGCCTCGTTGTGAGGAGCAGCGATCCCTCACTGCCTACTTGAGCATCGACCCTCGCTGTTCACTCGAACAGCGAGCCAATGATCTCCATGATCGTCGCGAATACCCCCTCGGCCGCGCCACCCACCGCATCGACCGCACCCATCGCCGCCTCAGCGGCCCCTTCCGGGCCGATGTTCGCCGCCGCCCCGGTCAGGCTGCCCAACCCATGCGCCGCGGCACCAGCGGTGTAGATCACCGCATCAGGTGCCCAAAAGAGCGTGTGCAACAACACATCCCCGGCGACGGCCCCGGCCACACTCCCGCGGGGCACGCTGAGCTCCGCCGACAGCGACCACACTCCGCAACTCGGCGTGGTCAAACCACACGCCACGGCAGCTCGCGCACACGTCGAGCGTCAGGCGTCCATGCTGCCGTCGCGCGAGCGTCTGGTCGCACACCGGACGGGCCAGCTCGTTCTTGCGGCCACACACCTCGCACCGCGGCGCGTCGCGGTCGAGCGGGGTGTGACATCCGTGGCACGGTGGCTTTGGCGCAGATCGTCGCGGCGGAATGAGCCGCCACAGCTCGGCGAGGAGGTGCCGCGTGAGCTGCTGCACTTCACCGCGCTCGAACCGGACACCGCCACACCGCGAGGCAGTGATCGAGCGTGAGCCCGCCGCTACGCCCATTGAGCTGTACCTTCTCCATCACACGCCAAAGGCAGACCGGACAAGGAAAGCGCGCCTCCACCGGGCGACGAGGTGTCGCTGACACCACCGGCACATCAGCCATCGGTGAGCCGTCGCGGCGCGTCGGACGGAGTCGCTGGCAGCTGCCCGACGTGGATGGTGTAGTAGATCACGCCGTCCTCGGTAAAGTCGATATCGGCGGCCTCGCGTCGCACCATCGCGTCGAGCCGCTCCCTGCACCTGCGCCGCGGGCAGGGCGAGCGCGACGACCACGTCGTTCACGGTCAAGCGACCGTTGTGCTGCCGGGCGAGGCGTTGCAGCTCGGACTCGATGGTCTGGTCCCGCAACTGGTCGATGCGCTCGCGCGAGGTGCGCGTGCCACGCAGCAGGTTGAAGCCCACGACCGCGGGGAGGACCGCGGTCAACAAGACGACGAACAGCGCCGTGGGCGAAAGTAAGACCAGCCCCGACGCGCAGGAAACCCAGCAACATGAAGCCGGCGATCACGAGCAATGCGATGCCACCGAACCTGCGCCCGGACATGGATTCTCCCTCGGTTGCGTCAGCAGATCCTATCGCCCCCATCGGTTATCGGCACCGCGCCTTGGCGCTGAAACGATCGGGGACCGCCGTCAGGCACGAGGGGACCCGCCCGCGTGACGGCGGGCGACTGCCGCGTCCCTCACCGGGGCTGGTTGGGGTCGCGGCGAGTTCCACGCGGCGCCCGGGGGGATGGGGCGACGCCCGGCGGAGTGACTGCTCCACCTCGTCCTGCGCCGCGATGAGGCGCGCCACTTAGTCGGACGTCGCGCGCGAGCCCGATGTGTGTCGCCACACTGTGCGGGCTAACGGCGCCGGCATGGAGGTCGCAGGAGCTGCAGGCAGATGGTCTCCATGGCACTGACTGCATCCTTGAGCCGCGCGCTGAGCTCATCCCGCGTGGAACGTACGGGTTGCAGTACCGCTCGTCCGTGGCATCCTGTCCGCCGCGTCAAGCGCGGCGGCGGCGATTTCATCGTGTTTCTGCCGGAGGACGCTGGCGTCCTGCTGCAAGCGACACCAACACATCGGGAACATCTCCCAGCGTCGCACGGGTGGCACGCGGAGGCCCCTCAAACAACTCGGCGGCGGTAAAGCCCAGCGAGGTTCGGTGGCGCGGTGCGTGACGGCGCTCGCGGACGTTGCACCCTGCCGAGGTGCGACGCGCGATCGCCAAACAAGCCGCCCTTGATGGGTCCAGTCCACAGCGTCGACCAGAAGGTGGGTAGCCGGGTCGCGACGGCGCTGGAACGGCGAGAGCCATCCGGCCCCGTCCAGGATGCCGGTGGCGACTCCGTAACCATGGGACCGAGGAAGTCCTTCAACGCAGTAGTCACCAGGGCACGATCGGGGCCGTCGCGGCACCGCCAAGCACTGACGACCGTTTGGCTGCTGCTGAGAATCTTCAGGCGATAGTTAGAACGAAGAACCCGCGACCACTTACGTCTTCGCGGACGCGTTCCATTTCAGATGCAGAACGCCAGGGCGAGATCCTGATGTGCAATGGTTGATAAACAAACGCCCGATGAAATGGACGTAAACAGGGTGATCCCAGCGTCCGGGAGTCGTACGCTTTGTGGCTGCATTTGAAATACGACCGGTGAAGCAATCAGGAATTGGTCGGTTACTGCCACTCAGGCGCACTGACGTCTTTGCCCAAAGGCGGGCGTGTGCTCTCACCAACTTTTTATCATGGGCGGCGGTGCGACGCCTTCCTGTTTTTTACGGTCAACCGGATGATGGGGCGGATCCTTTGGTAAACGATCCACCGGCGCGAAGCCGGCTTCCGTGGCACGCTAACCCCGTCGACGCAATGGCTGCAGCGCCGTCTCGCTGACCTGCCGCGCCATCACCTCGGTGGGCGTCTCCCTCGAACGGGGCCGACCAGACAAGGCGTAGAATGCCGTCGCGCCTAACGCGTACAGGTCCTCCGGGCATCAGGCAGCCTGTGGCCGAGCACCTGCTCAGGGCTCATGAACTCCGGCGTGCCGACGATGCGATCCTCGGGGCATCACCAATCGCGGCGGCAATCCCGAAGTCC
>JADJRJ010000005.1 GCA_016712265.1 Gemmatimonadota bacterium
GGACTCCGCTTGCGTTGCGGACAGCGCTCGAGGCCAATGCGAAGACCCATGAACTGCTCGGGACGTACGACAGCGCGGTAGTGTCGCTCAGCGAAGCCCTGCGCCTGCAGGAGGACACGAGCTCCATCGAGTTCGCGTACCAGCTCAACCACCTGGCGAACAACCTGTTTTACCAGGGCCGCTTCGACTCGGTCGTGACAGTGACGGAGCAAGTGCTTGGCCTTCCTGCGGACGACCTGCCAGCAGTCACCCGGCGCGAGGCGATACCACCATCAATCTTGCGTCCGTCGCGAAGGACCGCGGCGACACCGCACGAGCCGTGACGCTCGCTCGCACGGGGGCGCGCCTCCTGGAGCAGTGGTACGGTCCCGAGCATCATCGCACCGCCGGTGGCATCGCGGAATTCGGACGCGCATTTGTCGCGGCGCGTGCGTGGGATGATGCGGGCAGACTTCGTCGCGCGCTGGCCTACCGTCAGGAACCGGGTCTACGGTACCGATCATCCCCTGGTGGCCAATCTCTGGAGTGACCTGGCGAATGTCGCCATTGGCCGTCAGCGTCCGGCGGAGGCCGAGCCCATTTTCCGGCGCATCGTCGAGATCTATCGTCGCCGGCACAACGATCGGCATTACCTCATCGGTCTCTTTCGTGGCAACCTTGCCGGCACGCTCCTCCGACTCAACCGACCCGCGGAGGCCGAGCAAGAACTCCGCGCTGGCTTGGCCATGTACGCGATCACGCTGCCACCGGACCACCAGAACATTGGGATACACCACACAAGGCTCGCGCGGGCGCTCGTAGCGCAGAAGCGGTTCCTCGAGGCGGTCGTGGAGGCCAACGAAGGGCTCGCAATCCTCCTGAAGCAATCCACGCCGGCGAAGGCATGGGTAGACGGAGCGCGCGAGGTGCAGCTGGAGGCCTATGTGGCGCTCGGCGACACGGCCCAAGCCAGGCGGGTTCGCGCAGAACTCGGTCCTTCAGCCCCCGCTGCTCCCAAGTAGTCGCCCGGCACGTGGTGCGCCGTCTCTGAGTCTCGACGTGTGACAGGCACGACTCGACGGGCAAGGCGCTCAGGATCCGTCCCACGCCACGCGTGTTCCCCCTGAGCGCGGTGAGCGGAGGGCGCCTCACGACACACGCCCGCCGGGGCTGACTCTGTCGGCCCCGGCGGGCGTGTTGGCAATGGCGCGGGCTACTTCTTCGCGACGAAGGTCTTTCTTCACCCAGCCCTCGACATTGGAGCCCATCACCTTAAGGAATCCGTCCTTCTCTTCTCCCGCGAAGATAAGGTCGTCGCTCTTCTTCACCGTGCCCGCCACGCGCGCCGCGTCCGACGGACTCGCGTGGATCTTGACGTTGTCGATCTTTGGGGCGAGGACATCGCCTTCATTGAACACGGTTCCCGCCTTCGGGACGTCGCCGCTGGCCAGTTTGGACGGGTCGAACTTGGCCGCGCGCGCCGTCATGACGGGATCGTCCTTCAGCTGCTTTACGATGTTGTTGAAGTTGTCCATGTAGGAGGCGGCAATCATCTTGCCTTCCGCAGTGCTCGTATACGCACCACCACCGCCAACCATGCCACCGGCCCACCCGAACATGCCGAGGGAGAAGTCGGTTTTCTTCGCCTTGCCTTCGGCGGCCGCGACCTGCACTGTCGTGCGAGCATCGGCGATGAGAATCGTGGTCGTGGCTTCCTTGAACTTCACACCACCCGCGATCGCGCCGACGCCCAACCGGCGCCCGATCCCCCCGATGGCCCCACCCGCGCCACCCGCGTTGTTATCGACCACCTGAATGGCAGGGTTCATGACGAAGTCTGCGAGCACCATCTGCCCCTTGCCCATGTTGGAACCGGCCTGACCCTCGCCATCCCCCGCGAGTTCGCGCTCACCTTTCATGACTTCCATGCCGGCTCCGCGTTCGAGCACAACGAAGCACTTGGATTGCTGCACCATCATGCGCAGCAGCGCGGTGGGAGAGCCCAGGGAGTAGCGCGCGAAGTACTGCATGTACTCCTGTCGCGGTTCGGCGAGGGCCATCGTGCCGATGGGGCGCTCGCACTTTTCGAGCTGGTCCTTGTCTTGTGCGAGGGCAGGGAGGGCCGTCAGGGCGAGCAGGGCGCTCGCGCCCAGGACGGACGAGGGGAGGTTGGACATCGAAGATCTCCTGGGATGGGGTTTGGAGGGCGTCGGGGAACGCCATACCGATAATTGCGCAGTGGGGCGCGTCCCGGTCATGGCGTTGTGGGAGCGACGACCCAGCCCGAACCGTTACGAGACGTGACAGCAGGCCAGATCGACCGGCGGCAGCGATCCGCAGTCGGACGAGGATGCTCGTTTCGGACGACCTTCCGGGTCCCTTCCCTTGTCGTGAGTGGTCCACCGGGACCTCGCGTACCCCTTATCGAAAACCGTGCGCGAACGCGGCCTTCGTAGAGGTTCTCCGAGGAATTGCGGACGAACCACCTCCCACCTGTCACCGCTCTCGAGTAGGAGTCCCCTGCCTTGAGCCAACGCCGCCCATCAGTCAGAGGGCGTGCGCGCTGATCCATCTCCCAGACGCTCACTATTGCGAGGTAGGCGAGCCGATACGGCGGTTCGCCCTGCGACGCACTGCGCGGTGCGAGTCCCCTCTTCTACAGGAATCTCAACCTCCGTGGGAGACGGAGAGCGACCACCGAGGCGTGGGTGCTGCCCTCAGTAGTACATGCGCTTCGGCAGGAGGAATGGTCCGAAATTGTTGGTGCCATCACCGAACGAGCCTCCACCCCAGCAATACGCCTCGCCGTCCAGCCCCATCGCACACACGCCCGCCGTGAACGTCGAAAGCGTGCTATAGCGGGTCGGTCCCCGCACTTGAACCGGCGTCAAGTGGCCCGTGGTGGTACCTGTCATGAGTTGTCCGGCACCGTTAAGCCCCCAGCACAACAGCATCCCGCCGCTTGTGAGTCCACAGGTGAATCCGGTCGCGTTGGCCGAGACGAATCCGCCGCCAGCGAAGATGGCGGAGAACTTCACGCCTCCCGCCACCCGCACGGGGGTTGCCGTACTGACAGCGGTTCCGTCGCCAAGCTCCCCGTTGCCGTTCTGCCCCCAGCACCAGGCGGTTCCGTCCGCCTCAAGCGCGCAGGCATGCTCGTCGGCCGCCGTGATGGCGACGAACTTTCGGCCGCCGACCACCGGCCACGGAACCAGACGTCGGGTCCCGTCACCCGTGCCGAGTGAGCCCAGCTGCCCTCGCCCCCAGCAGTATGCGTCGCCCGCGGCAGAGAGCGCGCAGGTGAAACCCACCGCGGCGGCGATCTGCGTGAACCGCAAGGTGGTGGTCACAGCGAGGGGCGTGTTGCGGTTCACCTGCGTGTTGTCGCCGAGCTGCCCCTGACTGTTCTCGCCCCAGCAATACGCGACGCCGGCGGCCGTGAGAGCACAGGTGTGGTTGAAGCCGCCGCTTTGAGACGTGGCGATCTGTCGGAACTTGATACCACCACTGACGGCCACCGGAGCGTTTGCGGCCGCATTGGAGCCTCGACCCAACGCACCACTGGCGTTGTCGCCCCAACACCACGCGTCGTCCGCAAAGTCGACGGCGCAGGCGTAGCTGCTGCCGACGCTGACAGTGCGGTAGCGACGGCCGCCGACGACGGGGACAGGGGTCGTGTATTCACCTACGGTTGTGCCTGCGCCCGCCGCGCCGTTGCGATTGTCGCCCCAGCAAAACAGCGTGCTGTCGGCGGCCATTCCGCACGTCGATGACATGCCGCCGAAGATCTTCAGGAACTTGCGCTCGCCCGCCACGGCCACCGGCTGCGCGGAATACGTGTAGCTGCCGTTTCCAAGCTGGCCGGCGTTGTTGGCCCCCCAGCAGCGGAAGTAGCCGCTCGTGAGGCGACCGCACACGAAATGCCCCCCGGCTGAGAGCTCCGTAAAGTCTGCGCCACCAGCAACGGCAGTTGGCGTTGGAACCGCTGCGGGTGAAGTCGAACCAGTACCGAGCTGCAGCGATTGATTTGTTCCCCAGCAGAAGGCCCTTCCACTATCGGTCAAGCCGCACGTAAAGAAGTAGCCGGCATCGATCTCGGCGAACGTGTGACCGCCCGATACCGCAACAAGTTCCGATGTGGACGTTGCGTTACCCGACCCAAGTTGGCCGAACCTGTTGTCGCCCCAGCAGTACGCCACGCCGGCTCCGTCGACGCCACATGCGTGAGTGGACGACATCGAAAGGCTCGCGAGGCCACTCCCCTCGAACGCCAGCTGAGGAGTGCCTGATCGAGTCCAGGTGCCCCAGCAGTAGACGTCACCCGTGTCTTCGACCGCGCAGGACGCTTCGTCCGTCGCGGCGATGTCTCGATATCGGCGACCGCCCGCAATCAGTGTTGGTACGTTCGTGTTTCCTGGCACCCCCGTACCGAGTTGACCGCGACTGTTCTCACCCCAGCAATACACCTCACCGCTCACCGCAAGCCCGCAGGCGTGGTATCGACCATGCGCCAGTCGGCGATACTGCCTTGCGCCACTGACCGCCTTGGGGATCGTCTCTTCGTTGCCGCTCACGCCTGTCCCGGCTTGGCCGTAGGCGTTCCACCCCCAACAAAGGGCGGAACCTTGTGCTGTCAGTCCGCACGCATGGGCCCCGCCAACCGACACTCGCCGCAGCAACTCAGACGTCGAAACCATGACCGGCGTGAGTTGACGGCTGAACTGCGACGGCCAACTCCGGTTGGTTCCGAGGCGCCACGCGTTATCCTGACCCCAGCACGCGGTCTCCGCCGTAGGCTGCACCGCGCATGCGTAGTCTTCGCCCGCACTGATGGTCTCGGCCCGCAACGGCGGATCTGGCACCACGGTGAGCTGATACATCAACAGCTGCGCGGCCAGCCCGGGTGTGACCGTGAGGATGGTAATCGCATGAGTCCCCAATGCCGCCGACGCCGACGCCCGAAACCTCATCGTGCTGCTGGTTCCGGGATTCGCTAAGTGACGGCGAGCCGACATCGACCGTAACGCCCGTCGGTAAGGGGGTCGCCAGCGAGATGCTCACGTTTCCCGTGAACCCACCGGCCCGTGCGACGGAAATCGCAGCGCCGCGCGTGCCGCTGCGGAACACCGTCCCCGAACTGGCACTCAGGGTTGCAATGAACGACCCGACGACGGGAGTGATCACGCTAAGCACCACGGTCCCGGTGCCCGGAGTCAGACCAGGCCCCGATGCCGCGACGACCAGGGAGTACGTGCCAGGGGCGATCGCCGCAACGACCGTTAGTGTCAGGGTTCGCACCTCGGTACCGTTTGGCCCGGGCCGGGCCGCACCGAACGTACCGCTGATGCCAGTGGGCGGATTCTGGAGCGCAAGCGTGACTGCACCAGAGTAGTTGGTCCGCGTGATGGTGACATCCGTGCTGTCGCTCGCTCCTTGTGCCACGGTGAGCGGCGCCACGCTGAGCGTTACGGAACCAGGCGACTGCACCGTCACCGTCGTCGACCCCGACACACCCCCCGACGTCGCCGTCACAGTCGTGGTCCCCGGTGCGACCGACGTGATCGTCGCACTCCCGCCGCTCCCAGTCACCGTCGCCACGGCGACGTTCGACGAGCTCCAACTCACCGTCGGCGACGCCACCGGACCGTTCGACGCGGTCACCGCAGCGGTCACCGTCGCCGTCTGACCAGAACCCACCAGCGCCACGGTCGCCGGAGCGACCACCACCGACTGAATCGTGACCGGTGGCGGCGGGGAGTCGTGCTGCCATCTCCGCCCCCACACGCAAGAACAGCAGACACGAATGCGATACCGAGGAGATTGCGGTGAGTCATGGTCGCGGCAGTCGGGAGTATGAAGTACTTGCGTGGCACCTGGTCGCTGGCTGTCACAGCTCACGGCATGCCCATGAGGCGCCGAATCTCGAGCGGAGGGAGCACGTCCTCGTCGGTCACGCTGTCTGGGTCGACGCGCTCGAGGTCCACAGGGCTCCGCTAGGAACCGGGTAGTGCACCCGACCGGCCCTGGGTACACGTCCCACGAGTCGGTAGTCGCTGAACTCGGTCTCGACGAAGTTTGTTGACCCCCACCGGATCGGAGCAGGCCAACGGCCGGCTCTCCTTCGCTCGGGCCGAAACTGTTCGGCGATTGCTCGCCGCCGAGGTCGGCCCGCTGGGGCGACACCTCCGTAAGAAGGCACCCGCTCGCGGCGTTCTCTGGATGTCACCACAACCCAGAGCATGCGCCTCTCAGCGATCCTCGCCCTCGCCACCCTTTCGGTCCTCGTCCATCCCCTCGCGGCGCAGGACCTTGGCGACATGGACTCTTTCGGCCGATCGCCGCTCGCCACCCAGGACTCGGTCGCGATTCAGTTGGAAGGTGACGGTGCCGGCGTCGTTGCTTCGTGGCCATCCGGACTCGCGTGCCGAGCGGCGCGATGCGAGGGAGCCTTTCCGGCTGCCACCACACTCACCCTGAGCGCGACGCCAGCCGCGGGCAGCCACTTCGTCGGGTGGACCGGCGTGTGCGCGGGCCTGCAACGCTGCGTGGTGCGGCTGGAAGAAGCGCGCACGGTCCGTGCGCTGTTCCGATCGGGACCACGGGTGTTGCCGTCCCGATGACACCGAACTTCCGGTGTCGGCAGCTCTTCACGGGACGAACTTGCCTGAGCGAGCGGCCCACCGTTCAACCTGTCCCTCAACGCGCCCTCCATCCCCAATCGCCCACCCACACGCGATGTGGTGCCACTCGGTTTCGAGGCCAGGCTGCAACGTCCACACGTTTTGCCAGCCAACGACGGTGCTGAAGTCCGGAAGGGTAAAGTCGACCGTCGTCGCCGATCCCAGGTAGCCACCACCGATCAACAAGGCGACCGACGCACTGGGTTGCGTGAGCAAGGTCATCCAGAGCTGTGAGTACTCTGCTTGGCGCGCCGCCTGTACTCGAACCCGGGTGAAGGGGCTGGTAGAGACCGTCGCCAACGCCGCTGATGCGAGCAGGCTCGAAAGGGTCAGCTGCAGGCCCGCGCCGAAGTCTCGGCGGGATGCGCCAACCAGGCGCTCGTTCCGCACAGTGCCGGTGGTCGATGACGCGATCGCGTGGAACTCATGCAGGTCCGACGTGGCCAGCTGTCCTTGGGGCACCACGAACATGGGAAAGGACGTTGCCGCAACTTGTGTTAGCTGCAGGAACCCGTTTGTCGAGTGAATGGTGCCGAAAATCGACACGCTGTCGCCCGCGCTCGCCCCACTTACCGTGACCGGAAGCCGGGCAGGTGTGAACGCCTCGGTCGTACTTCGAAAGTCAATGGTACCCACGGAGCCTCCGTTCGGCGGATTCACTCCTCGTCGATGGAACACGCGCTCCAAGTTGAACTGGCCCGGGGCTTGGGCAATGGGGACCCATCGGGCCGCCCAGAGATCACCCGTCCCTTGCGGCAGGTCGTTGAAAGTGAACGCCGGAGATGCCGGCGTCGGCTCTACAAGTGGTGACCACCCCGAGAGCGTGACATACATGCGGTCAGATGATGCCTCCGGAACGACCCGTCCGGTCGCCGAGCGCGCGCCCGGTAACCCACATGAGGCCGCGCCCGCCGCCTGTAGCTCTTCACGGGTACCGTAAATGACGCTGAGGTCACTGGCCCCGTTGGACAACAGGGTGCGTTCGTGCGCGTGGGTCTGACTCCGGCCGGCGCGAAGGCTGGCCCTGACCTGCCGGGGGCCCGTGCTCGATCGCGAGAGCGTCCTGGCGAACGTTGGTGCTGGTATTGACCCAGGCAACGCCACCCACCAATCCCACCGGAAACACATAGTTGCCGTTCGTTCCAGTCACTCGCGACCAGACGCCGCGATCATCCCGCGCAGCAAACCAAACCGGATCTCCACCGGCGCAAAATGTGAATGTCACAAGCGCCGTGGTTGCTTGTATTACGGTTACGGCCGCAGTTAAGGTGGCGGACGATACTCCCTGCCCCGTCGCGACTAGCGTGACCGAGTACGCACCCGGTGGCACGGTGGCCACGACACTCAGGGTAAGCGTCCGCAGCTCCGCACCGTTTGGCCCCGGTCGCGCCGCTCCCAGCGATCCGGTGATGCCAGGGGGCAGGTTCTGGAGGATGACCGTGACCGGGCCCGAATAGTTGATCCGTGCGATCGTTACATCCGTGCTGCTCGTCGACCCCTGCGACACAGACACGGCGGGTACGCTCAATGACACCGAGGGCGGCGGCTGCACCGTCACCGTCATCGCGCCCGACACACCGGCCGACGTCGCGGTAATGGTCGAGGTCCCAGGAGCGACCGATGCGATCGTCGCACTGCCGCCGCTCCCATTCACTGTCGCCACCGCAACGTTGGACGAGCTCCAGCTCACTGCAGGCGATGCCATCAGCCCACTCGCCTTGCTGACCGCAGCGGTTACAGTCGCGGTTTGCCCCGGCCCCACCAGCGACAGCGTCGACGGTGCCACGGACACCGACAAGATGGGATCAGGGGGAGTTGGGGATGTCTCTCCAGCGCACGCCAGTCCAGTGACCAGGGCGAGGCTCAGGCGTGAGGCACGGGCGGGCCGATGTCGTGACATGGTCTGGGAAGCGGATGGCGGGTGCTCGGGATTTGCGCGGAGCGGTCGGCCTCTGTCACGGAGCAACGTTGCCCGACCCTTTCCAGTGCGAGTCGGTCAGCTGATGCCATAGCGTGAGGAGATGGCCATCCTCCCTGGTGCGCAATAGGTCGGCCGCGTGTCCGATTCACCGCGAATCTCGTAGTTCGCAGTCCCGTGCGGACCCCAGCTATCAAGCCAGCCGGGGAGCCCGGCAAAGTCCGGGGTGGTCAGATCGACCGCGGCACTTCCGAGCACGCCCCGCGAGACCCGCATCGAAAGGATGTTCAGATCTGAGCTACCGGCGTAGCGGACGAACGCTGCATCAGCGAGATCTGATGGGAGCGAGTAGCTGAACCTCAGTCGTCGATAGCCGTTTCCCGGCAGAATGCCTGGCGTGATCGCGGGCATGGCGCTCGGCAGGACGTACGAGCCGCGGGTAGCACCCGCGTACACCTCCCAGAGGCTCTGCTCTTCGCCGGTGAGATCAAAGGCGGTGAACCGATCTTGACGGACGATGTGGGTTGCCCGGAGCTCCCCACCGCGCAACAGTGTTGTCGGTATTCCAGTGACCGCGGTTGTGCTAACGAGATTCGAACCCTGCGCCTGGTGGTAGCTACCAGTATAAGGTCGACTTGGCGGACTGAGTCGGTGGGGTGCGGCGAATACTGAACCGTATGCCGGAGATGCAAGCTGAGCTGCCAGAACACGCAGGAAAGGCGTGACGCCGTTGTCTCTGGGCATCGGGACCAACGAACACTGGGCCCCCATGAGCATGTAGGGCTCCACACCGATTCGTCCGCCTGGTGACCCGACAAGGGAGAACACCGCGCTTTCCAGCGGCGACGTACCACTACCGGTGAAAGAGAGCGGTGGCCCCACGAGGGCGCCCTCCGGTAGTAGGCCGGTGTCAATCCCACGACGAATCAGGACCCTCATCGTGTCCACGGCGGGAGCCACGCTGACAGCGACGAGGTCGTGAACACCGGTCGGTGGCCCTGAGACAGCTGCTGTCCCTCCAAAGGGTCCCGAGAATACACCGCCAATGCTCGTGGTAACGGCCCCGCCTAGCAGGCTCGGCGCCTGCACAGCAAGCGTCTTGAAGGTCGGCTCAGGATTCGCACGCTCCGGCAACTCACAGAGCAGGTACGGATCGAGAGACGACAACCGGGCGCGGGTCTCATAGACCACACTCGTCCACCGATACCTCAGATCGAGGGTGCTGGAGTACGCAATGCCGACCGTCGCGGCGGTTGCATTGAAGCGGTAGACTCCCGCCTGTCCCTGTACCACTATCCAAGGCGACGTGGGACCGTCTTGCACAGCAAACCACCCGCCTTGGTACTGGCACGCGCGCAGGTCCACCGTGGTGTTGAACGCGGGCGCCTGAACTGTCACGCTGAGCGTTGTCGTCTGATCGGGAAAGGGCGGCGCCGAGGCTCGAACGGTGATGTCGTAAGTGCCGGGAACTGCCGCCACCGCGACCACGCTCAGGATCGCGCTGTCTGCCACCACAGACGCCGGGTTGAATGCAACCGTCAGGCCTGCGGGCGCCCCACTCGCACCAAGCTGGATGGGTTGGTTGAGGCCACTTCTCGCTACCCGGAGGATCGTGTTCCCGCTTGGGCCACCTTGAGCAACAGTGAGGGTCCGCGATCCAAGTGAAATCGCAAACGAAGCAGCGGAGACAGTGACTGAGAGAGCCGTGGTCACTGGCGGAATACCAGCTCCCGTCGCACGAACGATGAGCGGATAGGTTCCGGGGGCAACGCTCGCCACCACGGTCAGCGTCAAGAGCGATGTCTGTTGACCTGTCGTCGCACCCTGCAGTGGCGCGAAAGTACCCGTGATGCCAGCGGGTGGAGCATCCAGGCTCAGCGTCAGGGCACCGGAGAAGTTCGTCCGAGTGACGGTGATGGTACTTGAACCAGTTCCTCCCTGAGGGACCGCAGCGGCCGATGCTGCCAAGGCAATTGACGCGGGGGCAGTCACGGTGACGGTTGCGCTTGCCGAGGCGCTCCCGGATGCCGCAGTGATCGTCGCCGTCCCTGGCGAGACTGCAGTGACCGTGGCCGAAAGGCCACCTCCGCTGACCGTGGCCACAGTCTGTGAGTTGCTCGTCCAGCTCACAGCAGCTGAGGTCGAAGTACTCCCGTCGCTCATCGTCACGGTCGTTTGCAGCTGGCCCGTTGCGCCGACAAGGAGGCTCAAGCTCGTCGGCGCTACCGAGACCGTCGCTACCGTCGGTGCGGGAGGAGCGCTCACCGGCTCCCCCCCCCCACAGGCGGTCAGGATGACCAGCAAGGTGGCAAGGCCTGCGAGAAGCGAGCGGCAGAAAGGACGGGAGGCCATGGAAGCCGGGGTTGGAAGGTGATCGACCGTAGTTGCGAGATCCCCCGCTGCAGCTGTCACGATCTGTTCGGAATCGATCTGTAAGAACCGGGAACCCGGGGTCGTTCAAGGGATAGATCCCCCTCCCGCCTCCTCTTCATTGCCACGCTCATCGGATGCAGCATGAGTGAACCGACTCGTCGCCCTGGCAGGGTACTGCGCCCGACCTCGTCGCCGATTTCCCCTTTGACAGCGATGCATCCGATCGCAGCGGGAACGGCCTCCGCGTGATCGTCTGCACTGTTGTGAATCGAGACCTTGGGACGGCTGGCATAGCAGATGACCCTGACTGCCTCAACCGGCGGTTCACGCAATACGTCGAAAGAACTCAGGAGGAACTCGGATGAAAGTTCGTCATCGGGCCCGTGTCAGCGTGATCAGTCTGGTACTCGCCTGCTCCGGCGGCGGCACGGTCGTTACCCCACCGCCGCCCCCCCCATCCATTGTCTCGGTCTCCATAAGCCCGGGGAACGTCGTACTCACCGGCCCCGGCGCCACGAGCGCGCTCAGCGCGCAGGTCGTCACCACCGCGGGGATCGTCGCGAATCCCACGCCGGGGATTGCCACCGTGGTCGGGAGCGGAACGGCGGCCACTGTCACCTCGGTCGCACCCGGGACCACGACGGTGCGCGCCACGTCGGGAGGCGTGACCGGGACCACGGCGGTCCTCGTCCAACCGGCGGCCTCGCTGGCGATTGTCGCCTCGCCGCTTTCCGTGGCGCAGGGAACCAGCGGCACCACCACCGCCGTCGTGACACGCACCAGCTTCACTGGCCCACTCGCCGTCACCATCGATCCCCTCCCTGCGGGGATCACTGCAGCGGTGTCACCAGGCCCCATCACCAGTGGCAACATCGAGACGCACACCCTGACCCTCACGGTGGTGTCTGCCATGACAACGGGGACCTATCCGGTCACCGTGCGCGCCTCGGGAAGCGGCGTGACGGCGGTGAGCTTCACCTTCAACCTCGTCGTGATCAACGGCGCCGCCCCCACCACCACCTTCCATGGCACCTGGACGGGCACGGGAGTACAAACCAGTCCCAACATCACGTGGAACGTGCTGTTGACCTACGCCGGCGGCCCGATCGGGAGCGTGGTCGCCACCGTTGCATATCCATCGTTAACCTGTGGAGGGACGTGGACCTTGCGGAGCCAGGGCGCGGACTCGCTCCGCGTGCGCGAGACGATCACTTTCGGCAACTGCTTCGATAGCGACTACACGGTGCGCATCACCCCCAACGGCCAGCTAGACTTCCGCGGCACCGCCGTCGCCTTTCCCATCGCCATCGCGGGCACCCTCACCCGCGCCTCCGCTCCCACGGGACCGTCGCTCGGCGCCTTCGCCACCATGTGGCGCGGGTTGCGCCTCCCCTACAACAACACAGCGGAACACAACTTCGACCTCGGCCTCGTGGATGGCCCGGTCGGGGCGATCGTCGGCAGCTCGGCCTACCCCTCTCTCTCCTGCGGCGGTCCTGTCCGCCTCACACGCGTCACAGCAACGGAAATAGACGTCGTCGAGCAGGTGACCTACGGGAGCTGCACCTCGGGCGACACCCTCACGATCTCCCGCAACTCTACCCCCGCAAGCGGGATGATGGTGCGATGGCGGCGGGAACGCGTCACCAAGCACGGGCGCCACCAACGTCTACTCGGCGGCGCTTCCCGCAGGCGCCGGCCGATCCCGGAATCCCGACCGCCACCGTCTCGACCGGTCAGGTTGTCCTGTCCTGGACCGACCGGAGCAACACGGAGGCGGGCTTCATTGTCGAGCGTGCGAGCGGAACCGGCGCTTTCCTCCCCGCCGGCATCGTCCTGGAGAACACCGGGACCTTCGTCGACCAAGGGGCAACCGCCGGCACCCGGTACACCTACCGGATTCGCGCGATGAACGCCCGCGGCCTCGCCCTGAGCGCCAGCACCGTGAGCGTCACCGCGCAGTGAGGGCTCCGTCTGCCGTCCCCTCCCCCACCAGCCAATCCCGCCGATACTCCCCCCCTCGGCGGGCCCCGCCCCCTACACTTGGTCGACCCTTGTGAATAAATTCACAATGCCCGCAGGGCCCTGCGGGACTACGACCTGACTCTGTACGGCTCTGGAGGCCTTCAGACAATGCGTTTCCACGGAATTGCGCTCTTCGCTGGTGCTGCGCTCCTCGCCGCTTGCGGCGGCAGTGAACTCCGCCAGCCGACACCCCGGCGCCGGCGCCGGAAGTCACCCCCGCGGCCGCCACCGGCACCGCGACTGCTGCCCCGATCACCGGCACGACCCACACCGTCAACATGGTTGGCGACGACAAGGGCTATCGCTTTGAGCCCGCCACGTTGACTGTCGCCCCGGGCGACGGCATCAGCTTCGTCATGGTTTCCGGCGGCCCACACAACGTCGCGTTCGACGCCGCCACCATCCCGGAAGCGGTCAAGGGGCAGCTGCAGGCCAACATGCCGAACTCGGCTGACTTCTCGTCGCCGATGATGATGAATGCCAACGAGACCTGGACGGTCTCCATGGGGAACATCCCGGCCGGCACGTACGGCATCATCTGCACGCCGCACCTCGCGATGGGCATGAAGATGGACCTGATCGTCAAGTAACACGTTGCGTCCCGGGCTCGACCCGGGACCGAGTGTCTTGATGTCCTGAAGGAGCAAACGGGGATGCCACGACGGCATCCCCGTTTGTGTTCCCGGTGACATTGCAACGCGAACGCGACCCGGGGAGTCTTCATGGCGAGCCCCATGTCCACCTCCTCCCGACTCCCAAGCGTCTCGCGGCGGATGCGCGTGCCATCCCGCGCCGCCTGGCTCGGCGCACGCGCGGCCAACGTGCGGCAGCGGCCGCGGCGCTTTGTCGGACTCTGGACCCTCACCTTTCTCGTCCTCGCCGCGGCCTTTGTCGGGATCCCGCGCCTGGTCCCCATGGTGAGCGGTGGGCAGTTCGTGGCGAGCGACCAGTGGCCCTCGCATCCCCTGGTGCTCATCGCGGCGGCGGCCGTCATCGCATTGTTTGTCTCCACCCTGGTCGCCCTTGTGGACGAGATGCGCGACCCGCGCGTGGCCGACGCGGCCGAGGCGGAGCGGGTGACTGCACTCCGCGTGTTGACCAGCACCCGGTTGGCGGCGGCGCCCACGCATCCAGCTCGCCGGGCGGCCGATCGCGCGACCCCGCCCTGGCTGGTCCCCGAGGCGGACGAGATCCGCATCCTCTCCTGGCACCTGACCTCGCAGTGGCCCCGCGAAGGGGTCGTGACCATCGCGGCAGATGACCCACTGGTGGCCGGCGTGGTCGGCGCCAACCTTGCCGCCGCCTTTGCGGTCGACGCGCGCGCCACGCTTCTGGTCGACACCGATTTCCGCGCCGAACCGGTCCGCAATCTGCTCGGGCTCGCCAACTCCCCCGGATTGGTCGCCGTCATGGAGAACCGACGGCGCTGGACGGAGTCGTTGATCCCCTACACGGTCGGGCGGGGTCGCACGATGTATGTCCTCCCCGCGGGCCAGCGGGAGCGGCCCCCTGGCCCAGCCGAAGGGCACGCCACCGGGGGGGAGATCGTGCGGGCCGCGCGCCGGCACGCCGCCACCGTGGTGGTTAGCCCGACCGCGCAGGCGATAAGCTGGCGCGCGGGGATGACGTGGTCCTCTGCGTCGTGCGCGGCGTGACGCGACTGTCGGCGTTGTCACGGACGGTGGTCAGTTGATTGACGTGGGCGCCCGCGTCAGGGGAATCGTCTTGTGGGATGGCGCCGTCCCCGCTCGCCTGCCCAATACCCGGCCGGTGACGTAACTTTGCACCCCGCTCACCCCGGAACGTCGTGGCAGGTTATTCCGATCGGATCCATCACGCGCTCGCCTTTGCGGCGAAGCACCACGACCAGCAGGTGCGCAAGGGACTGCGCGCCCCGTACTTCACGCAGCCGGCGAACCTCGCGATCATCCTGACGCGGTACGCGCAGGACGATACAACGGTGATCGCCGGCATCCTGCACCAGGTCGTCGACGACTTCTCGCGCAACGGGTTGTCGCGCGAGCAGCTGGAGGAGCGGCTCGGGGGGAAGTTTGGCAGCGGCGTGCTGGACCTGCTCGTGACTATCGCAGCCCGCAAGCTCGACGACGACGGCGTCGAGTTGTCGCCGGACGAACGACGCGACGATGTGCTCGCCCGCCTGGCGAGTGCCCCCGAGGCAGCGCGCTGGGTCTGCGCGGCCGATGCGTTGCACAGCGCGTCATCGCTCGCGGCGGACCTGCGTCGCACGGTCGACGCCGACGCGGTTTGGGCGCGGGTGTCGGTGGGACGCGAGGCCACGCTGCGCTGGTACCGTCGCGTGCTTGACCAACTATCTGCAGCAGGGTTCGCCACGCCCGTGATGGCCGAGTTGGCGGCGGCGGTGCAGGAGCTGGAAGGGTTGTAGTCCAATGGTGACCGCCCTCGGCACACGGCTGCGGCGACTGACGCTGCGTACCCTCGCCGTCTTGCTGTGTGGTACGTGGGCCGGGGGTGCCGCCGGGGCACAAGGCGGGCGGGGCGCGGCGGCCGCAGACACGAGTTACATCCGGACCAACTATGCCAAGCGCGAGGTGATGATCCCCATGCGCGATGGCGTGAAGCTGTTCACGGCGATCTATACGCCGAAAGCTTCCGCCGGCAGCCTGCCGATCCTCCTGACCCGGACGCCCTACAGCGCGGCGCCCTACGGCGTAGGCGCCTTCCCGCGCACCCTGGGCCCAGGGCCTCGCTTTCCCGAGTTGGGCTACATCTTCGTCACGCAGGATGTGCGCGGCCGCTACCGTTCCGAGGGACGCTTCGAGCACATGACCCCGCACCGGCCGGTCAAGCGGTCGCGGCGCGACGTGGACGAGAGCAGCGACACCTACGACACCATCGACTGGCTCGTGAAGAACGCCCCGGGCAACAACGGTCGCGTGGGCCTCTGGGGATCTCCCTACGGCGGGTTCTTTGCCACCGCCGGGATGATCGATGCCCACCCGGCGCTCAAGGCCGTCTCCCCTCAGGCACCGCAGACCGACTGGTTCCTTGGCGACGACACACATCACAATGGGGCGTTCTTCCTGAACTCCACCTTCAACTTCATGTCGGTGTGCGGGATGCGCGGCGAGGGAACCGCGATGTCCTGTGGCAAGCCGTTCGACTTCGGCACGGACGATGGCGTGAAGTTCTTCCTCGAATTGGGTCCCATCGCCAACGCCGGGAAGAAGCACTTCAAGCGCCGCTCACCGGGGTGGACGGACATGATGCGCCACGGCACGTACGACGCCTTCTGGCAGCAGCGGAGCATCCTGCCGCACCTCAAGGGGAATCGCCGGCGGTGCTCACGGTGGGGGGGCTGTATGACGCCAACAACTACTACGGCGCGCTCAAGGTCTACGAGACCCTCGTGCGACAGAGTCCGTCGACCGACCAGGCGATCGTGATCGGGCCGTGGTACCATGGACAGTGGGCGCGCGACTCGGGGGCAGCGGTCGGAGAGCTGCAGTTTGGTGGGCCGACCTCGCACCTACCAACGCGACATGATTGAGCCGTTCTTCGCCGCCCACCTCAAGGGGGGACAGGGGCGCACCCGCGGGCGTGGGTCTTCGAGACCGGCCGAAACCAGTGGCGTACCTTCGCCCAGTGGCCGCCCAGGAGGGAAGCGAGCGTTCCCTGTACCTCGGGGATCACAGCGCCTCTCGTTTGACGCTCCGACCAACACCGGCGACAGCACCTTTACGCAGTGGGTAACCGATCCAGCGAAACCGGCGTCGTTCGTCGCCAGCGGCGGGATCGACATGGACCCCGACTACATGGCGCGCGACCAGCGATTCGGGGCCACGCGCCCGGATGTGGTCGCGTACCGGGGCGACGTGCTCTCGGAGGACGTGACCATCGCCGGCCCGGTGCGCCCGACGTTGTTCGTCTCCAGCACCGGCACCGATGGCGATTGGGTCGTCAAGCTCATCGACGAACACCCCGACGGCTTCCAGGAGTTGGTGCGTGGCGACGTGATGCGGGCCAAGTTCCGGGAGAGCTTCAGCCGGCCCATCCCGCTGCGTCCGGGCGAGGTGACCCAGCTCGATTTCACGATGCCGGATGTGTTCCACACCTTCCGGCGCGGGCATCGGATGCTCGTGCAGGTCCAGGGGAGCTGGTTCCCGCTGGTGGACCGCAACCCGCAGGTGTTCACCGACATCTACAAGGCGAAAGCGAGCGACTTCCGGTCAGCCACGCAGCGGGTGTATTCCACGGCCGGGCAGGCGTCGCGGTTGACGTTCCGCGTCCTCCCCACGGCCGTGGTCCCCTGACGTCTGGCCCGGGCCCCGTCGCCCGGCGCGACGCGGCCCTGCGGATGCCGGCCGCACGATCACCGGGCGGCCATCGTCGTCTTCCCCACCTGGCTGTAGACCGCCGCGCTGGTGATCAGCAGGCCGCCGTATTCGGGGACGTGATGGGGGATCGTCACCGCGCCGAGCCAGGCCCCCGTGGGGTCGAAGACGTCGAGCCGCGCGCGCGTGGAATCGTTTGCTCCCAGCTGTCGCACCCAGAGGTGCCCTGCTTCGTCGGTGTAGATCCGCGAGAAGGCCGGCTCCGTGGAGGGGATGTCGTCGAGCTTCGCCACCGCGCGCGCGGCATCCTCCCCGACGCTCTGGGCCGCCGACTTGATCATGGATTCCTCGCTTGCCCGCCGCGCCTCGGTGGTGGTGGGGACCCGCGTCCACGGGCGCGTCATCACGAGCAGAATCGACCCCGTGCGGCGCGTACACCAACCGGTACTCCCGGTGTAGCCCGGACGACGCCGCCAAAGGGATGCGCCGGCGGCTCGACCGCCGGCGACCATGGAATGCATCGACATCCGCACCTGCTGCTTGCCATCGCCCCCCCGGAGCTGAACAGCCAGCTGCGCTCTTCCGGCGGACGCAGCACCCAGAAGGTGTCCACGGTCGTTCCGGCAGCGTGTGTACCGGACGAACGGCATCCCGCCCGGCCTGGTACGCTGTCGGGAATCCACGCCGGCACGGTGATGCGTTGCGCGGTATCGATCGCAATGTCGGACCAATAGCAGCAGGAGGTCGTCCAGCCGCGCTGGTACGTGCCGGAGGTGTCGAAGACGCTGGTCCGTGCGACGATTGGATCATGGACGACCAGCGATCCCCGCGGGCCGCGATGAACGCCATGCGGAACTCGCCGGGCCCAGCGC
>JADJRJ010000006.1 GCA_016712265.1 Gemmatimonadota bacterium
CGCGGCGGAGTTCCTCGACCTGCCGCGCGCGATGCGCACGGTGTCGCCCAGGGAACGTCCGGGGTGGTGAGCGGCGGTGTCGTCCCGAAGAGGCGGCTCAGGGTGCGGGACACCCCAGCACCTGACGGGCCGCGGCGGATGGGGAAGTTGGAGGGTCACGGCACGGAGCCTTCGTCCACGCGTGCGGTGAGCGCCCGCACCCGGTCGGTGGCGTCATGCACGTCCGACGCGGCGATCGGGGTGCCGACGAGGAGCACGCGGGATCGTGGGCGTCCCTTGGCCTCGAAGGTGAGGCCGACCGGGACGATCGTGACCTCGGGCACTCCGCTCGCGAGCGCCTGCGGGGCCATGCGCGCACAGCCGGTGCGGGAGTGGGGCGAGGCGGGTTCGCTGTGGTTGATTCCCTCGGGGAAGATGAGGATCATCCCCTCGCCCCGCAGGGTCTCGACGATGGCGTCGAAGGCGCCCTCATTGCGGCCCGCGGTGGCGCTGCACCGGATCGTTGGAGCTTCGTCCTTCGCGCGACGCAGCGGCACAATGCCCACGGCGTGCACGACGAACCGGGTGATCAGGTGGTCGAGGAGCGTGGCCTTGGCGGTGAGCTGCACGCGCCGTGGCACCAGGGCGCCGACGACGAGGGCGTCCACCGGGCGTTGTTGTGGTTCGCGGCTAGGATCACCGGGCCGTGGGAGGGGATGCGGTTCAGCCCCTCGTCCTCGACCCGCCGGTAGAACCAGCGCACGGCGACCCGCATAACCACTGCTGCACGCCCCACGGGGACCGCATCTTAATGCGGCTCGGCGACGACGACGCCCTCCTCCGCCTCGCGCGCCATGCGACGCCCGGCCTCGACGTCCACGCGCGACAGCAGCCACGCGCCCACGGCGAAGAAACGCAATCACCCGGAGAATCGCGGCCCGGCTGCTCCCCCGTCGCCCAGATCGTCAGGGCAAAAAGCAGGGCCCAAAGATGTTGGCAAACTTCTCGAAGACGGAGAAGCCGAAGAACTCCCCGGACTTGTGGGCCGGGACCATGCTGGAGAACAGCGACCGGCTCAGCGCCTGCGTCCCGCCCTGCACCATTCCCACGAGGCCGGCGAGAATGTAGAAGTCCCGCGCGCTGCTCGCGAAGTACCCCACGATCGAGATGGCGGTGTACGCGAGCAGGCCGATGAAGATCCGAGGTCTTGGCCCCGATCCGGTTGGCGAGCATGCCAAAGAGGGAAGGCGAACGGAATCCCGACAAACTGGACGATGAGGATCGCCGTGATGAGGGCACTGTCCGGAATCCCGATCTCCTTGCCGTAGGCGGTGGCCATGCGGATGATCGTCTGGATCCCGTCGTTGGCGACTAGGAACGCCAGCAGCATGAGGAACGCATGCTTGAAGGTGCGGAGCATCCGCACCGCCTCACCCAGGCGCACGAACGGCGTCACCAGCAGCGACCGTACCCCACCTCGTCGGCCTCCGTGGCCCGGGCGGTTCCTTCACGTGCCGGAGGATCGGCCAGCTGAATACCAGCCACCACACGGCCACCGAGAGGAACGCGAGCCGCACGGGGAGCGTGGCCTAGGCGGGGGTGAGACCTCACCGCTCGGCAGGCCGAACAGCGCCGGGTTGAGGATCCACGCGATGTTGATCGCCAACAGGACGCCTCCGCCGACATACCCGAACGCGTAGCCCGCACTCGAGACCCGGTCCACTTCCTCCGGCTTGGTCAGGTGCGGCAGCGCCTCGTAGAAGACGATGGTGGCGGTCGCCCCGACGGTCGCGGTGATGTAGAGCCACGAGGCAAGGGCAACGTCGCCTCGCTCAGGAAGAACATGCCGGCCACCGCGGCCACGCCGAGCAACATGAACCCCGCGAGCATGCGCTTCTTGGCGGCGGCGACGTCGGAGATGGCTCCAAGCACCGGTGACAGGATGGCCACGATGACGGCCGAGATGGCGTTAGCACTGGCCCAGCTCGCCGTGCGCGAACTTTCGGCCATGTCCGCGGCCACCACGCTCACAAAGAAGATCTGGAAGACCGCGACCTGGATCGTGGTCTGGAAAGACGAGACCGCCCAGTCGTACATCGCCCAGGCGCGTAGGTCCTTGCGATGGAGGCCAAGGCGCGTCAGCCAAGGGAGTGGTGGGCGTGTTAGGCACGGCGGCATGGTGAGGGTGGCGATTGACGCCACGGTCCGGGCGCCCAGATTTGCGGCATGGGTGTCTTCCCTCGCCGATGGCTGGTCGCCGTGCTCGCCATCGGGGCGTGCGAACGCCCCGCCGTCGAACGCGCCAACGATACGGTGCTCTCGACGGTGCCGCCACCGCCACCTCCCGCGGTCGCGCCGATTGTGACGGACGCCGCCTGGGACACCGCGGCGGGGCTGGCCTTCCTCGTGATGGGGGCCCACGCCGACCAAGCCGCAATGGTCGTCCCCTTCGTGGACACCGCGGCCTCACTCGACACGATGCAGGTGCCCTTGGCCCCGTGGCGCGGGGTCGCCTTCGACTTCTTTCGCCAGGGACAGTCCATCGGGACTGCCAGCGCCGGCGATTCCATCGCGATGGATGCGCCGGACGACTGCTCGGCCTGGCCGGCGCTGCGCGTGACGCGTGGCGATTCCACCGGGTGGACCGTGGCCTTTCCCACGGGCCGCTTTGCCGCGTTAGCCATGGACTCGCTCGCTGGGCTTGCGCCGCGCGACTCCGCCGGACTGACGCGCGACCTGGCACGGGTGGCGTCCGCCGCACCGGGGGACACTGCAGAGTTGATGCGGGGGCTTCCGTATGTCGTGCATCGCGCGTGGCGCACGACCCTGTCCAATGGCCGGCAGGTGGTCATGGCGGAGATCGACCGCACCCTGAACCGAGGAGGCGAGCCCCGTGCACGAGCACTTGCTGCTCGTAGCCGAGCGGGACACAACGGCTGGTAGCAGGTGGGAATTGGCCTGGTCAGAGCGCATGGTGGGCGGCGAAGAGGCGATCGAATCGATGGAGCTGATGGTGATCGGGACCGCCCGCGGTCGCTCCGAGCCCATCATCCTGTTCGCGCGGTACCTCGGCGATGGCGTGATCTACGCCGTGCTGCAGCGCGAGGGCAGCGGCGGCTGGCGGCTCCGCTGGACCAGTCCCTACGTCGGGTGCTGACGCCTAACGACCGGACGCTGCCTCACGCCCCAACCCGCCGGGCGCGCGGGCGCGCCGAGCCCACCGGCGAGCACGGCCAGGGTGACGAGGTAGGGCAGCGCGACGAACAGCTGGTACGGCAGGTTGGACCCGCCCGCCTGGAAGCGGTATTGCAGCGCCGTGGCCGCGCCAAAGAGCAGGGCCGCCGCCAGCGCGCCATGCGGGGTCCACCGCCCGAGCGCGACGACGGCCAGGGCGATGAACCCGCGCCCCGCCGACATCTGCTCGGAGAAGGTGCCCACCTGCATCACCAGGGCGGCCCCTCCCAGCCCACCAAACAGGCCACTGCACAACACGCCACGCCATTGCACGCGTCGCACATTGATCCCGGCCGCCGTGGCGGCGGGAGGGTGTTCGCCGACCGCGCGCCACCCCAGTCCGGCCCCGGTGCGATACAGGAACCACCAGGAGCCTGCGGCGGCGGCATACAACAGGTAGGTCAGGATCGACTGGCCAAACAAGGCAGGTCCAACGAGCGGAAGCTGAGACAGGAAGGGGAGGGCCAGGGGCCCGAGGGTCGGGATATCCAGTGCGGCGCCACCGGGGCCGAAGTACAGCGGATACAGCACCCCGGTGGCACCGTACGCCCCGAGCGTGATCGCTGTCCCCGTGATGATCTGGTCGGCGCGCGCGACGAGGACGATCACGCCGAAGAGCAGGGCCACGGCCAGTCCGGCGCCTGCGGCCACCAGCACCCCGGCGGGGGCACCAAACGCGGCTGACCCGACCACGGCGCCCAGGCATCCCGCGATGATGGCCCCTTCCAGCCCGACATTGATGATCCCGGTCCGCTCGCAGAGCGTCTCCCCAAGTGCTGCCAGCGCCAACGGGGTCGCGGTGCGGACGCTGGCGTCGAGGAAGGGAGCGAGGGCGTCCATCATGCCGCGGCCACCACGCGGTGCTGCCTGGCGCGCCACACGACGACCGACAGGATGACCGCCGCCTCGAGCACCGAGACCAACACCGCAGGCACGCCGGCGTCTCGCTGCATGGAGGCCGCACCGGCGGCCAGCCCGCCAAGGAATGTCCCGCTCACGAGCACGCCGATCGGATGCAACCCGGCCAGCAGCGCGACCGCAATCGCGGTGAACCCGTAGCCTGGGGAGAGGTTGTCGTACAACGCGCGCGTCACCCCAAGCACCTGCACGGCACCAGCGAGTCCGGCCAACGCCCCGCTCCAGAGAAACACCTGGGTGGACAACCGGGCGGTATCAACCCGACCAGCCACAGCCGCAGCGGATGCATTGGCCCCGAGGACGCGAATCCGGAATCCCCCGGCAGTCTGCGTGAAGTACCGGTGCAGCACGATGGCCAGCACCACGGCGAGTGCGAACCCCACGTGCAGCCGCGTCCCGGGCAGGAGGAGCGGGAGTTCGAGCGCGCGCGGGATGGCTGCCGACTGCGGCAATACACGTGTAGGCTCCTGGAGCGGTCCGCGCACCAGCCAACTCACGACGTTCAAGGCGATGAAGTTCACCATGATCGTCGTGATCACCTCGAGCACCCCGAACCGCCGCCGCAACCAGGCGGGACCCGCCGCGCAGGCGGCCCCCGTCACCAGTCCGGCCGCCAGCACCGGGACGATGCCAAGTGGCCCGAGCGTGTCACCAAGTGCCAGGGCGACGGCCGTGGCGGCGGCCGCACCACCCAGCAGCTGTCCGTCGGCGCCAACATTCAGGATCCCGGCCCGAAAGGCGAGTGCGACGGCCAGCCCGGCGATGATGATCGGGACCGCGCGCACCAGGGTCGACGATGCAAAGACTCCCGGCGATGCCACGGCCCCGCGCACCATCGCGCCCAACGCCGCGCCCACGTCAAAGCCCCCGAGGGCCAGGAGGAGCGCCAGCAGCGCGACCACCCCGGCCGCGGCCCCGAGCGCGGGCCCCGCGTGCGCGATCCATCGGGGAACACGCGACGGCGTGACCACGCGCCTAACGATTACGGGGGAAGACCCGGTAGTTCACCACGCCGGAGTCACAGACCGTCTGCGCTTCCGAATACGGGATGGCAAAGTACGTGTAGGCCCGCACCGTGCTGCGCACACGCTGGCAGGGAATCGCCCCACTGCTGTCCCCTCGCGCGGCGAGCGGCAGGGTGTCCACCCGCATCACGCGCGTGGCGCGGACCAGCCCGAGGCGCTCCAGCGGGTGATTCCACAACGTGCGCGCGATCGACTGCGCATTGAACGCCTGCGCCTGCGCCGACGTGGGCAGGTGCGCGATCCCATTCCCGATCACCCAGCGCGGCACGGCGGCCCCGAGCGTGAACACCACCACCTTCCAGGCCACGCCGATGCCGAACAGCACGAGCCACGGACGCCAGCGGCGCCGCTGGGTTCCTGCGGGAGGAGGGGTTACGTCGGGGGCCATCGCCACAACCTATTCAACCGTCGCTGGTCGCAGTCAGTGCCCGGCGACTCGACTCATCACGGGCCAACCGGCGCATCGCCAGGATGCCCAGCGCCGGCCCGATGGCGAGCGGCATGTAGGCCATCTCCCATCCCCACGCGGAGCTCCACCCGGGCACCAGCCTGATCGTGACAACCGTCAACAAGAACCCCAATGCGGTCTGGATGGTCACGCTGGTGCCGACGTACGCGCGGTCCGACCATTCAGTGACCGCTGCGGAAAATTGCGCGGAATCCGCAACGATGCTCATACCCCACATCAGCGCCACGGCCACCAACACCACCGCTGGGCCGTGCATGAGGGGCCCAATGGCCAGGGCACATGCTCCGCTCACGGCCATCGCGACAATGCTCGTTTGTGCCCGGCCAAGCCGATCGGCAACGAGCCCGGCCCACACACATCCCACCCCACCGGCGCCAATGGTCAGGAACAAGAGGGCCGCCGCGCTCGCGGTCGGCCAACCGCGCTCACTGGCAACGGCTCCAAAGAACAGGCCGATCGAGCTCCACATCGCGTAGAGCTCCCACATGTGTCCGAGATAGCCACCGGTCGCCAGCATCACCTGGCGGTTCCGCCACACGCGGCCGAGCGCCCGGGGGTCGAACGGCACCGATGGCGCCTGGTGCGGCCCCTCGGTCACCCGCCAGGCAAACACGACCGCACCCGCCGCCGCGCACGCGGCAGCGAGCAGCTGTAAGCGGCGCCAGTCGTCCGGGGCGACCGCCAGGCGTAGCAAGTGCGGCACCGCCGAGCCCAACGTGGTGCCGGCGACCAGCACGCCAATCGCCAGGCCGCGGCGCGTCAGGGTCCAGCCAGCGGCGATCTTGATCCCCGGCGGATACACCCCCGCCAGGGCCATCCCGACGACGAGGCGACAAACCAGCGCATGCGTCATCCCGATTCCCGGCAGGACCTGGGGCCGCCGTGGCCAGCGCGGCTACCAAGGCGCTCCCGGCGGCGAGGCGGCGCGGACGCCAGCGATCTGCGAGCAGGAAGGCCGCGGAGATCATGCTCCCGGCGACAAAGCCCAGCTGCACGGCGAGCGTAAGCCACAACGGATCACCTGCTCCCCACTGTTGGACCATCAACGGCGCGGTCACGGTGGCACTGAACCATGGCGACATGCCCAGCACCACGGCGACCACGAGGATCGCCGTTTCCCGCCCGGCGTGCCGCGTGCTCATGCGACCCGTGGTGCGCTCGCCCCGATCATCGCCCGCCCGATCGTCTCGCGGTCACCAGCAATCTCCTGCACCCGTCCGGCGTGCACGACCCACACCCGGTCGGCGACCGACAGCACTTCATCCAGGTCGGTGGAATAGCAGACCACGGCCACCCCGGCGTCCGCAGCTGCGCGTAGTTGGTCAAGCACCGCGGCCGTGGCGCGCACATCCAGCCCTCGCGTGGGATTCTCCGCAACGATGGCGTCGGGCCGCGGGTCGAGTTCGCGCCCAAGTACCAGCTTCTGCTGGTTGCCGCCCGAGAGGGTGCCCACCACGTCATCCACGCTTTCCGACCGGACGTCGAACGACTGCCGGACCTGGTCCGCCCGCCTCGCCACCGCGTCCCAGTCCAGGGCGCGCGCCGTGGAGAGCCCCCGCAGGGCAAGGTTTTCGGTGAGCGTGAACTCGAGCACGGCCGCGTCGCGGTGCCGATCCTCGGGGATGAACGACACGTCGCCGGGCCGTTGCACCTCGCCCGAGGTGGCCGCCTGCCGGCCCGCGAGGAGTCGCAACAGGGTCGCCTGGCCGGCCCCCTCAACTGCAGCGATCCCCAGCACCTCGCCGGCGTGGACCTCGCCTGTGGTCGGGTGGAGCAGCACCTGGCCCGAAGGAGCGAGCACGCTCGCGTTGGTGAGGAGAGGACCACCGGTCCCGCGTGACGCTCGCCACGTCGCGGGGCGAACGTGCCGACATCACCGCCGAGCATGGCGCGCACCAACTCGGTTTCGGGACTGGCCGACGCGGGGGCATCCCACACCGTGCGACCCTCGCGCAGGACGGTCACCTGGTCAGCCACCGAAAGCGCTTCGCGCAGTTTGTGCGTGATCATCACGATCGCGCGGCGGCCATCGGCAACGAATCGCCGCATCCACGCCAGCAACGCCTCAACCTCCGGGGGCGCCAGGACCGCCGTCGGTTCGTCGAGGATGAGGACGCGCACGTCGCGCGCCACCGCCTTGAGGATCTCCACGCGTTGTTGCGCCCCCACCGGCAGGTCACGCACGAGCAGCTCGGGATCCACCACCAGGCCGGTCTCGTCCCCCAGCGCACGCACGCGCGCCACCGCCGTACCGCGTCGCCATCGACCACCATCGCCTAACGACACATTCTCGGCGACGGTCATCGCCGGCACCAGGGTGAAGTGCTGGTGCACCATCCCGATCCCTCCCGCGAGGGCATCGGCCGCGTTGCGCCAGGTGTGCGCGGTGCCATCCACACGCACCGTGCCCTGGTCCGGTGCCACCAGCCCGAACGCCACGCGCATCAAGGTGGATTTCCCGGCGCCGTTTTCGCCCAGCAGCGCGTGGACCGTGCCCGGGCGCACCGCCAGGGTCGCACCGTCGAGCGCCGCCACGTCACCGAATCGACGGGAGATGTCGCGCAGCTCGAGCGCGAAGGTCACGATCCCGTGGGGAGGTACAAGAACTCCGTTGGGAGGCCGAACTCCCTGCCCACCAACTCGAGCAAGGCCTGCACCCCGAGCGTCTCGGTGGCATAGTGACCGGCGTAAATCACCGTCACCCCCAACTCGGCGGCATCGACCGTGGTGTGGTGCGGTCCTTCGCCGACGATCAGCGTGTCGATGCCACAGGCGCGAGCCTCGCGCAACGTGGTGGCGTCTGCACCGGCCCCGGTGATGACCGCCCATCGATGACAGTGCTGCCCCGCGACCTCATGAGACGCGCGGGCACCGCCGCCGAGCGCGACCGAAAAGGCATGCGCCCGCGACAACAGATCCATGAGTGGCAGGTCAGCTTCACCCATCACCCCGATCGGTACTCCCTGGTACTGACCGAACCGGCCGCTGACCGTCAGGCCGAGTCGTCGCGCGAGCTGCGCGCAGTTCCCCAGTTCGAGGTGCGCGTCCAGGGGCAGGTGCGAGGCGTACACCGCGATGTCGTGCGACAGCAGGTCACGGAGTCGCTCGTAGTGATGACCCACCAGCCGCTGGTTGCCGCCCCAGAACATTCCGTGGTGCAGCAGCAGGAGGTTGCCCCCCGCGGCGATCGCCGCATCGATGGTGCGACGCGAAAAGTCGACGGCGGCGACCACCTTGCGAACCGGCCCCTGGTGATCGAGCTGTAGGCCGTTGAGTGCTGGCGGATAGTCCGGGAACCCGGACGACGCCAGGCGCTCGTCCAGGAGGCCCGCGACCTGCGCCGCCGTGGGCACGCTCACTTGGTCGAGTCCCGCGAGGGGACGGGAATAACCACCGATCCGGCGGCGAGTGCCGCGACCACGGAATCCACCGCCGTGCGGGCCGTGGCGGGGAGCTGGGCCTCCACGGCAGGGTTCAAGACCAATCGCACGACGCGACTCGCCGTACCCAGCGCGACCACGCGCGGAACAAAGGTCCCTGCTTTCACTTCGCGCGCGATATCGATGAAGGCCAACGGCAGGTCGATCAACACGCTGCCTAACGTCACCTCGGGAGCGATGCTATTCTGGTCGGCGTTGGAGCCGAAGACCCAGGCTTTCTTTGACTCCCGCGCGGCCTGGAAGACCCCAAGGCCGGCGGCATCGGCGTTCTGGAAGATCACGTCGACCCCGGCGGCGATCTGTGCCAGGGCCTGCTCCTTTCCGGCGGTGACATCGTCCCAGTTGCCGACGTAGGAGATCGAGACGCGGATGTCCGGCTTCACGGATCGTGCGCCGTTGGCAAATGCCTCGAACGACGACTTCACCGGCGGCAGCTCCGTTCCACCGATCGCCGCGAGGCGGCCGGTCTTCGTCATGTGAGCCGCGAGGACGCCGGCCGCATACGAGGGTTCCTCGAAGGCAAAGCGAATTCCCGCGAGGTTGGGCCCGGTCGTGCTCCCCGATGTGGTGATGAACAGGGTCTTCGGGTATTCGGGAGCGACGCGCATCGCGGCGTCCTGGAACTCGAACCCATGACCGAAGACGACGCGGTATCCCTGGGCGCCGTATTGCCGGAAGTTCTCCTCGAACTCCGCAGGGGTCTTCGTCTGGATGTGACTCACCCCGGCCCCCAGCGAATCACGGATGCGCAGGAGTCCATCGTAGGCCCCCCCGTTCCATGACTTGTCGCTGATGGGACCCGGCGTGAGCAACGCCACGCGGAACGCGTCGCTGGCCGGGGCCTCGCTCTTCTGGCAGCCGAGCACGACGGCAAGGACAGCGAGGGTGGTGCAACGGATCAGGCGCATGAGACGGACCCCTCGTGAGGTCAGGCGTCGGCCGCGAGGCGGATGGCCGGGGAGCCCTGTGCACGGGCGGCGGCTTCGCCCATTCGGACGGTGCCGTTGATCTGCCCGCCTTCGAACACCACGATGCTGCGTGTGTTCACGTCACCTTCAATAGACGCCGTGGCCTGAAGTTCCACCCGCTCGGTGGCGACGATGGAACCGACGACCTTGCCGCCGAGGACGGCGTCTGCGGCGTGGATATCGCCGAGGATGACGCCGGACTTGCCGAGGAGGACCTGTCGCGCGCCGCGCACGGCACCCTCGATGGTTCCCTCGACCTTCACGACGCCGTTGGATTCGACATTGCCGACGATGCGCATGCCGGCACCAATGACGGAGACGGTGGCTTCGCCACCGGCGGATTCGGAGCGGGTCATGGTTCGCTCGTTGCTGGGCTTGTTGAAGATGGACATGGAGGGGCTCAGGCGTCGTCGAGGGGAGTTCCGAGGACCAGCTCGACGAGGCGGTGGAGGTCGTCGGCCGAATAGAAGCTCAGCATCACGGCTCCCTTGGAGCCGGGCTGGAAGTCGATGCGGACATCGGTCTGGAGTCGTCGGCGCAGCAGTTCGGTGAGGCGCCGCAGTTCGGCGTCGTGGGCGGAGGCGCTGCGTGGTGTGGCGGGCGTCGCCGGCTTGCCGGAGGTGGCGGCCGGCCGGGTGTCGTGGGCGAGCCGCTCGACCTGGCGCACGCTGAGTCCCTCGTCGACCGTCCGCCTGGCCGCCTCGATCATGGCGCGCTCGTTAGGCAGGGCGAGCAGGGCGCGGGCGTGGCCGAGGGTGAGCTGGCCCTCGCGGACGAGCTTGCGGATCCCCTCGGGGAGGGTGAGAAGGCGGAGGAAGTTGGCGACCGTCGAGCGGTCCTTGCCGACGGCGTCGGCGACCTGCTGCTGGGTGTGTCCGAAATCGCGGGTGAGGCGTTCGTAGCCGAGGGCCTCGTCGATCGGGTTGAGGTCGGCGCGCTGGAGGTTCTCGACCATCGCGAGGACCAGCATGTCCCGGTCGTCGAACTCCTTGACGATGGCGGGGATGGCGTTCCAGCCGAGCCGGGTGGCCGCGCGCAGGCGCCGTTCACCTGCTACCAACTGATAGGTACCTTCGGCCCCCTGGCGGACCGTGATCGGCTGGAGGAGCCCCGAGGTGCGGAGGCTCTGCTCGAGCTCCTGGAGCTCCTCGGGGTTGAACGAGCGCCGCGGCTGGTACGGGTTGGGCTGGATGGCGGCGATGGGCAGCTCGCGCAGCGCACTCGGCGGCGCGGCCTCGGCCGCGGCCGGTGGAGTGGCGGCGGCTGGGGCAGCGGCGGGTGGTCCGGCGGCAGCAATGAGGGCCTCAAGGCCTCGTCCGAGGCGTCGCGGCTTCTCAGCGGGGGTCATGGTTCAGGGAAGGTGATGGCAAGCCAGTTGTGCAGATGTGGAAGCTGGTGTGGAAGGTCAAGTATGGGGTTCGACCGGCCGATCAAGAGAAACGTACGTTTGTGTTCTGCTAATAACCTCCTTTGCCAATGACAGATAGGTCGATGAACCCACTGAAGCAATGTCGTAGGAGATGATAGGCTTGCCGAACGACGGAGCCTCTGCGAGGCGCACGTTTCTGGGGACAACTGCGTTGAAAACCTTGTCGCCGAAGTATGCCCGGGTATCGGCTGCGACCTGGCGAGAGAGGTTGAGTCTGGCGTCGAACATGGTGAGGAGGACGCCGTCGATGACCAGTTGGGGGTTGAGCCCCTTCTGGATCAGGTCAATGGTCTTGAGCAGGTGCGAAATCCCTCGAGGGCGAAGTACTCGCACTGGAGCGGGATCAAGGCTCCATCCGCCGCCGTCAGCATGTTGAGGGTTATGAGGCCGAGCGATGGTGGGCAGTCGATGAGGATGAAGTCATATTGGGGCCTCAGCTCAGCGATCGCCTTTCGCATCTGGTGCTCGCGACTTTCGACGCCGACCAGCTCGACCTCTGCGCCGGCCAGGTCTGGGGTGGCGGGCATCAGGTCGAGCTTGGCGAAGTGAACGCCTCGCCGGATGGCCTCGGCAACCGGGCAGAGCTCCAGGAGGACATCGTAGGTGGTGTAGCCGATCTCCTCGGGCGTGATCCCCAGCCCGGAGGTCGCATTCCCCTGGGGGTCGGCGTCAATCAGGAGCGTGCGCTGCTCAGCGGCAGCCAGTGAGGCTGCGAGGTTCACGGCGGTCGTGGTCTTTCCGACGCCGCCTTTCTGGTTGGTAATTGCGATGACTCGTGACACGCCGGCCGCTGGTGGATCTGGGGGGCGGAATATGGACGTCATCAGGGCAGGGGGCTAGGAGTGTTTCACGTGGAACTTCCATGGTCGCCACATCTCCGGCGCCTACCGCCTACCAGGCAGGCCAGTGTTTCACGTGAAACGAGGCAACTCCACAATGTGGACGCCCTGTGGATTACCGGCCCAGCTGGCTGTCAGGGTAGGGGACCATGAACGCAATCGGCCCAGCACAGACCCCGCCGCGTGGGCACTGCACGTAGCTTCCAGCCCGGAAGTTCACCCTGAGAGGCGCTAGTCCATGCGCAAACAGCCAACTCCGACCGGAATGCTGAAGTACCCGCCTGACGGCTTCTACCGGGTGCATCCGAAGGACATGACGACCTGGAAGGCCTGCAAGTGTGGCCCGTCGTGTGGGCTCAAGCCAGGAATATGCCTCACCCGGGGTTGCCGGTGTCCCGCCTGCTTCTGGGCGAATCCCGAGAACCCAACCTTCATCCGGTTCCTACGTCACGATCTGGATGATCCTGTTTCGTAGTCCAGCAGCAGCGCGAGTCTGACCGCGGTTCGGTGGGCTCTGCCGAGCCTCCGATGTCAGGGTCTAACGCTCCAGTCGGCCAGGGCGGAATCCCGGTTGATCGGGACAAACACCGGCGGTGAGCCTGCGCTCCCGTCGGCGGACCGCAGCAGGTACCACGGGCGCCGCGGATCCCGGAGCGCCTCGTGGCGGGCGTTGAGATCGTGCAGGTCCTTGAGGTACACGTTGGAGCCCCAATCCCGGGCGAGCAGTCCGACCCAAATGAAGGTGCCGGCCCGGTCCTCGAGGACTCGCTGCTTACATCGGGCGGAGTACGGCCGCCCAGGGAGCGCTCGTTCTGACTGGTCCGGCGACCAAGGCGACGGGACCAGCCTGGCAGAGTCTCCCACCAGCCGACTCCAGTCCGTCGTAACGGAGCCCGCGGCCCGCTCCTGACGCACCAGCGCCTCGTCCAAGGCACATGCGTCAACGCTCCGGTAGATCCACTCTGCTTGCGAGCGCGACACACCAACAGCCCATAAACGAGCCATCAACTGTGAACCCCAGCTCTCACGCACCAGAACCACCGCATCGCGCACACCAGACTGCTCGGCCATGCGAGTCACCGGCCACCTGAGGGGGCCGAGCCCGGCCGCGTACTGGCGCCCTCGGTCGCCCATGACGCTCATACCAGCCAGGGCGACCGCTGCTATGGACGCTCCGACCACAAACCCACGGGTCCCGGGCCATCTCCTCACCACCGCCCCGGGCGCCCGAGCGGCAAACCACGCGCAGAACGGCACCAGCAGGAAGACGAAACGGGGGCCCAGGAAGAACCCATCATGCCAGTAAAGCCCATACAACCCGCACACCAACAAGCCAGTAAAGAGCCAATTTCGCTCAAACAGCCGCCCACCCACGAAAGCAAGGCGCCGAGCAATACGATCAGCAGGCTCGGGAGCGGGGTCTCGAAGAGATAGGTCTGCAGCCGAAGGAGATAGAGGCTCACCAGCTCCACCCCGGTCGCCGGCGTGTGGGGCATCCCCCACGGCGACGCGTGGAAGCCCAGCCCGTGCTCGGCGCCCCACAACTTCTCGTACGCGAAGAGCAGGGGGTCCCCAGTCGTCGCCTGGTTGTACCACAATAGAAGCCCAAGCGGGATCGACATCGCGCACAACATCGCGATTGCATGTGCCCATCGTTCGGTGCCGCGCACGAGGCGCCAGGCCACCCACGCTCCGATCGGCAGCGCAACCGCGAGGGCATCCACCGGTCGCACCGTCGCACCGAATCCCAGCGCGAGGCCAATGACAATCGCCATGGCGATCGACGCGCACTCCGCATGACGCGTCGCACCCCACCAGGCGAGCAGGGCCAGGCACAACGTCCCCACGTGGTTCATGTGGGACGCGGCCATGAACGCCATGAACGGCGCGAGGGCAAACACCACGACGCCGCCTAACGACACCGCCGCACTGGCCCCGGAACGTCGCACGATCGACCAGAAGAGCGCGACACTCACGCCGCCCAGTGCCGGTCCCACGAGCCACGGGGCTCCGAGCCACACCCCGGGCACCAGCAACAACGGTCCCCCCGGGGGAAACTGGGCATACCACTTTCCGTCGGCATCGAGCACATGCAACGCGCTCGTGAACTCGGGAAAGGCCGGAGCGTCGAGGTAGAGCCGACCCTGGGCAAAGATCCTGGCCTGGATCACCTGCGCGATCTCATCCAAATGGAGCGGCGTCGCGTCGAAGACGAACCACGCGATGCACGCATACAGCAGGAACGCCAGGCCGCCGAGGAACGCACCCGCGCCGACTGGTCGGCGCATGGAGAGGTTCGCCAGCGAGTCCCACCATCGCGCCGTGAACGAAATCCTTCGACCGAGGATGGCGGTGACCAGCCCTACTCCAACGACAATCGCGGTCCCGCTCAGCCACCCACTCGCCACCTGCGCGTACCACGGCGCCTGGCGGCCGCCGGGGATCCAATTCACGATCGGGAAGAACCCGAACGCCACCAACAGGGCAGCCAGGAGCCACCCGGTGGGGGTCCGGCGAAGGTTGGGGGCGGGTTCGGTCACATTGTCAGGACGTTTCCCCTGCCGCACGTGCAACGCGCCGCCAGCGTTCCACCTCGAGCACGATGTTCTGGAGATCGGAAGGGCTCACTCCCGGGACGCTGGCCGCCTGCGCCAGGGTTCGCGGCCGGAGTCGGGCCAGCTTCTGGCGCGCCTCGAACGAGACTGAGCGCATCTGTTCATAGGGCACCTCCTCCTCCAGCTGAAATGCCCCCATGCGCTGGAGCTTGTCCGCCGCCGACCGCTCGCGGGTGAAATACCCCGCGTACTTGATCTGCAGCTCCGCGCTCACGACGGCGTCGGCGCTGAGTCCTGCTCCAACCCCGGATGCGCGCAGGAGCGCGCTCAACTCCACCCCCTGCCGACGCGCCAGCTCCACCACCTTGACCGAGTGGGGAATCGGGCTGCTCGCCAGGGACGCCAGGAGCGGATTCGCGATATCCGGCCGAATACTCGTCTCGTCGGCCAGGCGAAGCGCCTCATCCTCGCCACGCATGCGCTCCGCCGCCATCGCCTGCTCGGCTTGTGTCAGCATCCCGAGGTCGGAGGCGAGTGGGGCCAAACGGCGAATGGCGTTGTCCTGGCGCACCGTGAGCCGGAACTCGGATCGCGAGGTGAAGAGCCGGTAGGGCTCGTCCACGCCGCGGTGCACGAGGTCGTCGACGAGGACGCCGATATACGACGTCTCCCGACCGAGCGAAAACGGCGGTCGTCCCTGCGCACGCAATCCTGCGTTGATCCCCGCGACCAGTCCCTGCCCCGCAGCCTCCTCGTACCCGGTGGTCCCGTTGATCTGCCCGGCGAAGTAGAGCCCGGGAATCGCCCGCACCTGCAATGACGGGTCGAGCTGTGTGGGCGGGAAATAGTCGTACTCGATGGCGTAACCCGCCCGCGTCATCCGGACGTCGCGAAGGCCAGCCACCGAACGCAGCACCTCGAGCTGCACCTCGGCAGGCAACGAGGTCGACATCCCGTTCACGTACAACTCGGCGGTGTCGTGCCCCTCGGGCTCAAGGAAGATCTGGTGGCGTTCGGCAGCCGGGAACTTCACGATCTTGTCCTCGACCGAAGGACAGTACCGCGGTCCCATCGCCCCAATCGCGCCGCCGTACATCGCCGACTTGCCGATGTTGTTGGCGATGATCTCCTTCCCCTCACTCTCAAGGAAGGTGATCCAGCAGTTTAGTTGCTCTGGATGACGGCTGTCGCCATTCTGGCGCCTAGGAGTCGCCCAGAAGTGTGACCAGGAGTAGTCGAAGGCTTCGACCTCGGAGTGCTGTTCCTCGAGGGCGGAGTAGTCCACCGACCGGCCGTCGATGCGCGGAGGGGTGCCCGTCTTGAACCGTGCGACGGTGAGCCCGGCCGTCTCCAACTGCTCGGCAAGGTGCGTTGACGAGTTCTCCCCCGCCCGTCCGCCGGCGATGCGCGTTTCCGTCCCGATGTGGATCCGGCCGCGGAGGAAGGTGCCTGTGGTGATGACCACGGCCTTTGCACCGAACTGTCGGCCTTCCAGGGTGGCGACGCCGTGGAGTTCTGCGCCGTCGATCAGGAGGCTGGCGACCGTTCCCTGGATCGTGTGGAGCCCTTGCTGTTCCTCGATCAGCGTCCGGGCGGCGCGGCGATACAGCCCGCGGTCGCACTGGGCTCGTGGGGCCCAGACCGCGGCGCCCTTGCTCCGGTTCAGCATTCGAAACTGGATCATCGCCAGGTCAGTCGCGCGGCCCATGATCCCACCCATGGCATCGACCTCTCGCACGACCGTTCCCTTGGCCACACCGCCGATGGCCGGATTGCACGACATCTGGCCGATGGTCTCGAGGGCGCTCGTGATCAGCCCCACTCGGCAGCCCAGTCGGGCGGCGGCGACGGCGGCCTCCGTGCCGGCGTGGCCGGCCCCGACCACAATGACGTCGAAATCCTGCTCGGTACGCATGGGGCGAAAGCTACTGCGATCGGTCGCTCCGCTCGCGGGCGGGTCGGGTTAGACTCCCCCCCATGCCGCTTCCTCTTGCCGCCGAGTATCCGTCCCTCGTCATTCGCCGCGAGGCGTTTGAACGCACTGGCCTGAACCGGACCGCGTTCGATGAACGCCCTGGGCTGACGGATGAGGAGTTCCGCGTCGAAGGGGCCTGATTGTCATCGGACCTATCCATGAAACCGATGCCCCGCCCCAGGTCATAGAGGAACTGGAGCGGGCGGGGCTCACCTACTTCGACGACTTCTTCGACCTTTCGGGGAACTGGCCGGCCTGGCTGCGGCTCTTCGCCATGGGTTCATAGGTCACCGGATCGACGTCGGTTGTCAGCGGCCCGCGTCGCAACAACCCTACCCATCCGCAGCGCAAGCACCAGCTCTTGCGGAACCACGGCAGCCAGTGGTCGTGTAGGCGCGAGGCCACGCGCACCGTGGGCGCGTCACAGTCGATGCACCGATCTCCCTGTGGCAGCAACACCAGGAACACGAAGGTGGCCGCGATGACGCGGAGGACGAAGAGTCCCCCAATGACCGCGACGAATATGGTGGCTTCGGTCATGGGTCAGTGGGCAGACGGCAGACGGCAGACGGCAGGAAGCCGCGTGAAGCGTGCCTTGTAGCTTACCGCGTCTCCAGCACCATGGACAGGTCGTTGTTCAGCTGTGACACGCCGAACTCGATGGCGCGTCGCTCGCAATAAGACGATGTCCGCCACGGTACCGCGCCCTCCACGAAGCCGACGTGTCCTCCGACATCAACGAACTCCGTGACCAGCGCCGAATTGCGTCGGGCAATTCCTCGACGTCGTATAGCAGGTCCGGGGGATGAAATGGATCGTCGTGCGACGACAACAGGAGCGTCGGGACGCGAACGCCTCCCAGGAAGTTGATGGCGCTGCTCTGACGGTAGTAATCGGCGGCGTCGGCGAAGCCATGCACCACGCTCGTGTAGGCATCGTCAAACGACCACATCGAGTTGGAACGGCGGATCGCCTCCGGATCTGCCAGGCCGGGAACTGCGCGACCTTGGCGAGGGCCTTTGGACGGAGCGTCTTGAGAAACCAGTTGGTGTAAAACGACGTGGGTGTCGAGGTGCTGGCAGGATCGTGCCAGGTCAAACGGCACGCTAATGGCCGTGGCGGCGGTGATAACCCCTTCGAGCGCCTCGCCCTGTTCGCCGAGGTACTTGAGGAGCACGTTCCCGCCCAGCGAGACGCCGGCCACGATGAGCGGCGCGTCGGGCCGCCCGTTCTTCAATCGCTCGACAACCATCGCCACGTCCGTGGTCTCGCCGCTGTGGTAGGAGCGTGCCTGGCGATTGGGTTCGCCGCTGCATCCGCGGAAGTACAGGGAGATTGACTCCCAACCCCGCGCCGCCGCCAACTTCAGGATCGGGAGGATGTAGTGCGAGCGGAGACTACCTCCAATCCATGCAGCAGGAGGAAGGTCGGGGCGTCGGGTGAGGACGCGTCCATCCGCTGGATATCGAGAAAGTCGTCGTCCGGGGTGATCCAGCGCTCACGCCGAAGAGGCAGTGCTGGAAGGCGCCGGGCCAACCGACCCCAGATCGTCTGGAGGTGCGGATTGACCAGCCACGGGGCAGGACGGTACGGGCGATGGCGCGGGGGGTGCATAGGGTGATTACAATGACAGCTCGCGAGGATTCGGGAACCACCCGGCGCCGAGTTTTCAGCGCGAAAGCGCAGCCTTCCTTATGGAAGTCCAGATCTTCGAACGAAGAAAAGCGCAGAAACCTGGAAGGCCCTTCGCTTCTTCAGTGAGCGACGGGTGAAAACGCATTTCGTCGACCTGAACGAGCGGGCCGCCGCTCTGGGCGAGTTGCGGCGGTTCGCCCAGAAGTTCGGGGTGACCGCGCTGATCGACCGGGATTCCCGGCGCTTCCAGGATCTGGGCCTTGGGCAGGCCCGCTACGGCGACGATCGGTGGCTGGAAAAGCTGGTCGAGGAGCCGCTCATGCTAAAAACCCCACTCGTACGTTTCCAGCACCAGTTGACCCTTGGGGTGGACGAGGCGGTATGGAAGGGTTGGGTGGGGCGCTGATGCACGCGAGGCACCACGGGTGACGCAGCTCTCGCTGTCCGGGGTCGGCGTTCAATACGGCGCGACGACCATCCTCTCAGGCGTCACCTGCACCATTGGGGCAGGGGAGCGCTGGGGCTGATCGGGCGCAATGGGTCGGGGAAGACCTCCCTCTTCCGGTTGATCACCGGCGCTCAGGCGCCGAGCGTTGGGTCGATCGCGCGGACCCCCGGGCTCCGGTACGCGGTGCTGGACCAGCATCGCGAGTTCCCTGGCGCGACCACGATCTGGGAGGCGGTCGCCGAGGCGTTCCGCTCGCTCATCGACCTGGAGCTGGACCTCGCCCTGCAGGCCAACGCCCTGGCCGAGGCGGGCGCCCACGCCACGAAGGCGCAGCTCGACCGGTACTCGCGCGACCTGGAGCGGTTCGAGCGCGACGGGGGATACACCTACACATCGACAGTAGACGCCGTCCTCGAAGGGTTGGGTTTCAGCGCGGCGGCCGCGCACGACACCGCTGGTGCACCTCAGTGGCGGTGAACGTGGCCGGGTGGCGCTGGCCCGTCAGCTGGCCATCCCCGCCGACGTGCTTCTCCCTCGACGAACCGACGAACCACCTGGACCTCGAGACGACGGCCTGGCTGGAGGAGTTCCTGCGCACCTCACGCGAGACGCAGCTGATCATCTCACACGACCGGGCCTTCCTCGATCGCGTGGTCGACCATGTGCTGCACCTGGAGGACCTCAGCGCCCAGGCGTACACCGGTGGTTATGCGGCGTTTGTCCAGCAACGCGGCGAGCGACGCCTGTCGCAGCAACGCGCATTCGACAAGCAGAGCAAGTCGATTGCGCGCGAGGAGGACTACATCCGGCGCAACATTGCCGGGCAGAACACCAAGCAGGCCCAAGGGCGACGCAAGCGCCTCTCCTGGCTCCCGCGCCTCACGCCACCCCCAGACGATGCGTCGGCCATGTCCGTGCGCTTTCGAGCCCAGCGCCCGAGGCGGGGACCAGGTGGTGGCCTTCGAGCGCGCGAGCGTGTCGATCGGTGACCGCGTGCTGCTCAAGCCCTTCACCAACTGGGTGCGGCGCGGCGACGTAGTCGGCCTCATTGGTCCCAACGGGACGGGCAAGACGACGTTGCTGCGCACGATCGTTGGGGTGCGGCCGCCCACACACGGCGAGATACGTGTTGGCGGGGCGATCCAGCCGTCGATCTACACCCAGGACTTTGCCAACGTCCCGCGCGACCGCTCCATCTACGACGTGATCGGGGCGTTGCGCCCCATGTGGGAGCGCGGTGCCATCCAGGGGCACCTCGGTCGCGTGCAGTTCTCCGGCGACGAGGTCAAGCGCTCCACCTCATCGCTCTCGGGTGGTGAGCTGGCGCGGGTGGCACTCGCGATGATGATGCTCGACGGGGCCAACTTCCTGATCTTCGACGAGCCGACGAACCACCTGGACGTCGAGTCGATCGAGGAACTGGAAGACGCGATCGAGTCATATGAAGGCACTGTCCTCCTGGTTTCGCACGACCGGGAGTTGCTTCGCAAGCTCGTGACGCGGGTCTGGGAGCTGCGCGACGGCGAGATGCGGGTGTTTGATGGAGACTTCGTCGAGTGGGAGGACTTTCGCGCGCGGGAGCAGGCCACCGCTGCGAAGCGGGCGTCGGACGTGGCCGCTGCCGAGCGCGAACGCGAGAAGGACCAGGCTCGGCTGCGTGCGCGCGACGCGCAGAAGACGAAGTCCTCCGGTCGCGATGCCCGCCGCGACCTGGAACGTGCGGAGGCTCGGGCGGCCGAGCTGGACGCCGAAGTGGCTCGGCTGACCGCGCTGTTGGCCGATCCCGGGACGTACGAAGGCCCGGACGGACGGGCGCGGGCGGAGCAGCTGAACCGCGAACTCAAGGGCGCCACCGCGAAGCTCGCGGAGGCGATGACGGCCTGGGAAGCGGCGATGGAGGCCGCTGGGGGTTAACAGCCCGGTTACTTTCCTGCACAGATGCGCAACCCGTCGAGGCTCGCCCATTCCTCCTGAACTCCTCGCCTGGGGGCGGGTTTATCGCCTTTGTCCTCGTCGTGCTGGCGGTGGACCTTGGCGTCCTCAACCGCAAGGCGCACGTTGTCTCGATCCGTGAGGCGCTGACCTTCACGGCCGGGCTGTTTGTCCTGGCCCTGGTGTTCGTTGGCGTGGTGTACGTGCTCTACGAGAACCACTACCTGGGACTCGGCTCGACGGTCGACAAGCTCGATGGGTGGTGAACGACGGGCGGTTGGCCGTGAAGTTCTTCACGGGGGTACGTGATCGAGATCTCGCTGAGCGCGGACAACGTCTTCGTGATCGCGATGATCTTCCAGTACCTGCGCGTGCCGTCGCAGTACCAGCACCGGGTCTTGCTTGGGATCCTGGGCGCATTGCTGATGCGCGGGACGATGATCCTGCTCGGCGCCACGCTCATCGCCCGCTACCACTGGATCCTCTACATCTTCGGTGCGTTCCTCGTCATCACGGCGTGGAAGATGTTGCGCTCAGGGACGAAGGTGCGGAAAAGGTTGGGGATTCCCGGTCATTGGCTGGGTACGGCGCTTCTTTCCCGTCACGCCAACCTACCACGAACAGCGCTTCTCGATCGTGCAGGGGGAAGCGAGTGCTGACCCCGCTGGCGGTGGCGCTCGTCCTCGTGGAGACGACGGACCTGATCTTCGTGGTGGACCCGATCCCGGCGATCTTCGCGATCACGACTGACCCGTTCCTGTCTTCACGAGCAACGTCTTCGCGATATTGGGGGCTGCGGTCGTCTACTTCGCGTTGGCGGGGGCGATCGACAAGTTCACGTACCTCAAGGTCTCGCTCGCGGCGATCCTGGGGCTTGTCGGGATCAAGATGTTGGTGA